>CAKPPA010000097.1 GCA_934177025.1 uncultured Clostridia bacterium | reverse complement strand
GCCGGATTTCTCGAAGGTGACCCCCGAGACGTGGCTCGCGGCGCTGGGGCAGGGTTTCTTCTCCCTCTCGCTCGGCATGGGCATTATGTTGGCATACGGCAGCTATTCGGGAAAACAAATTAAAGTAGGTCAATCCGCCCTCATCGTGTCCCTTTTGGACACCGGCGTTGCGCTGCTTGCCGGATTTGCAATTTTCCCTGCAGTGTTTGCCTTCGGTTTGCCGACGGCACAGGGACCTTCCCTGCTGTTCGCCGTGATGCCGGAAGTGTTCCGCGAAATGGCGGGAGGTCAGCTCTTTGGGTTGCTCTTCTTCGCGTTGGTTGTGCTTGCCGCAACGACGAGCGTAATCAGCTTGCTGGAAGTTGTTTCGCAGTATACGATTGACAAGTTTAACTGGTCGCGAAAAAAAGCAACGATTGTGTTTGCTTCCGCAATGGCGTTTATCGGAATTTTCGTTTCGCTGAGCCAAGGTGCGGTGCCGCAGTACTCCCTGTTCGGATTTGATTTGTTGACTTTGCTCGACGATATGACAAACGTTGTATTTATGCCGATTGCAGCGATTGCTTCCTGCATTATCGCAGGTTGGGTAGTGACGCCGAAAGTTATGATTTCCGAAATCCGCGCGGACGGCGACCGTTTCGTTTGGGGATCGGTTTGGGGCTTTTTGGTGAAATACGTTACCCCGCTTTTGATCCTTGTGGTTTTGGTGTTCGGCATTGTGAGCAAACTGGAAGAATCCAGCCAATACCTCGGCGTTGTGTTGACGTGCTTGGCAATCATCCTGCTGTTGATTGCGTGGAACTTCATTGCCGACTCGAAATACTATCAGTCGATTATGGAAAAACGCGCGAACAGCGAAGTACAGGAACATCAGGACGCAGAATAATATCCTTACTGAAAAAAGAAGCGGAACCGACGAACGGAAACTTTCGAGGTTTCGCTTCCTGCTTTTTTAGGAATTTTTCAACAGCCCGTAACGGGCAAAAGGAGAAAAATGAATCAACTTAGTCGCACGAAAAAAATTACATTAAGCGCATTGATTACCGCGCTTTCCGTTGTTTACACGTTGTTTATGCCGACCATTGACCTCGGCGTGTGGTCGTTTACGCCGTTTTCGCATATGTTTGTGTTCCTCGGGGTGTTTTTGTCCCCCTACGTGGGGATTATGACGACGCTCGGCGTTTTGGGAGGCTTCTTTTTAAAGGGAGCTCAACCGCTGGTGTTGTTGCGTGCTTTTAGCCATATCTTTTTTGTTCTCTACTTGATTATCGTTATGCGAAAAATTTCGCCGAACACCAAAAAAGGATTCTTTTTTTTATGTGCGACGGCTGCGCTGGTACATGCAGCGTTTGAAATCGTTGCCGTGCTTGTCGGCATTTTGATTGCTTTGCCGGTGAACCAAAGTGCTTACTACATTTTGGGTGTTACGGGCGGAGGCACGCTGATTCATAGCATTGTTGACTTTTCCGTAGCGTTCTTTTTGTTTAAAGTCGTGCAAAAAGCATTTCGGTTGGAACCATAATGCACTTTTTCGACGTGCGACGAAACGCCTCAAAAATGAGAGCCTAGTATGATTAAAATCGAAACGTACGTGATTCGCGAAAGCATTACCGTCAAACGTTTTTTGCTTGAGCGGTTGCAATTAAGTCGTAGGCGCATTACTGCGCTGAAGGAAGACGGATGTTTGACCGTAAACGGCGTGCCGCGCACGGTAAGACATCTTTTGCAGGAAGGCGACACCCTTACCCTGCGTTTTACCGAAAAAAACTCGTTTTTGTTGCCGGAATCGGGAGATTTAAACATTTTGGCGGAAAACGAGGACTATCTTATCCTTGAAAAGCCGTGCGGTATGCCCGTGCACCCTTCCAAGGGACACCCGACGGGGACCGTCGGCAACTTTTTGCAATATCGCTACGAATCGCAGGGAAAGGATTTTTCGCTGCATTTGATTACGCGGCTGGACAAGGATACCTCCGGCTTAGTGTTGATTGCTTTGAACAGCCACTCCGCGCAAAAACTCAATGATTCGGTGAAGGCAGGCGAAATTCAAAAAACATATTATGCCGTTGTGGACGGCTCTTTTCCGTTTAGCGGACGCATTTCCCTCCCGATCGAACGACAAGGCGAAACGTTTTTTCGCACCGTGTCGCCGCAAGGAAAGCGCGCCGAAACGGAATTTTGTTTTTGCGGCGAAAACAACGGAAAAACCTTGCTTAAAATTTCCCTGCTTACGGGACGTACGCACCAAATTCGCGTACATTTTTCCTTCCTTGGACATCCGCTTACTGGGGATCCCCTTTACGGAAAAAGCGAAGCGGGGCGTTTGATGTTGCATATGCATTCGCTTGCATTTCGGGATCCGATGGACGGGCATTCCGTTTCCGTCGTTTCCCCTGTTCCAAAGGAGTTTGCCGACCTGTTTCCGAACGTGCTTTAGGTTTGCCCCCTATTTGCGAAAATTCGCACAAAGGATAAAACCTATGAACAAAAACGAAACGTGCGAAACCTTACGGCATAGGGCGGACGGAATCCTTTCACAGCCGAACGGCAAACTTGTGAAACCCCGAAAAAAATTTATGCGGAAGTAACAAGATAACCCAAAAAATTCGAAAAGAATAATTGTTTGAAACGGAAAGAAAGGATTGTTTGTTTTTAAATCGAAAATCCTTGAAAAACTTGATACAAAATCAAAGTAAAGTTTTTCCTTACTTTTATTAAAAACCCCAAAAAACCCGCTCAACTTGAACAGCGGTTTTTTTTACTTAAAATCAATGCTCACGCCCTACGAAACTTTTCGTTTTGCTGATTTTTGTTTTTTTCATTGCTTTTTGCCCCCCTAAAAACTTATTGAACCTTAACATAAGCCTTGCCAAAACCCGAAAATGCCTTATCCCCCTATGAAGCAAAAAAATTTAAGTTGACGTAAAAAGGCAAAAAGCCGTTCGTGAAAAACCACGAACGGTTTTTTTTGATTGCGACAATTTGCTTTCGCATTTACAAAATCAAGTGCCTTCGGATTTATTTTACAGGGACGATTTTTACAAAATCCGGAGATTTGTTCGTTTCCTGACGGATGACGCTGTAAATTTTTGCCGTGTCCTCCCGCGTCAATTCATCTGCCTTGACCGCCACGTTGATGTTTTGCGAATTCGTGCCGATGCGAACAACAACGTCCGAATAACCCTTGGCTTTGATTAAATTTTCCAGCAACATTTCCGTTTCCATGATTTCGATTAACTGCAATTTTTGCGCCGCCGCTTCCTTTTTGTCCGCCACCTCGTTGCCAAACTTGGCGATAATGCAGTGCTTCATATGCTTTTCTCGTTGCGTACTCGCTGCCTTCTAATGCAATGATCGAATCCAACTGCAACATTTCCTCCGACCTTACCTGCTGACGCTCCTGACGATAGGACGTAAAGAAATTTGCCGTTTCAAGCATATCGCCGTTTGTGTTTTGATTGTTATTCAGCAAGGCGATGTTTAAGTACGCCGCAACCGCCAGCACCAAAACCATAGTGACCAACACAAAAATTTTTTTCTTCTTCGACATAGAAACCTCCACAACTTCCTTTTGTTTTGTTGTTATGCCTAATCATATGAGGAATCTTTTCGTTTTATTTTATTTTTTAAAAAAATCTTTGCGCTTCGACAAAAAAACTTTTTTTCGGCCTACTCCCCTGCCGAAAAAACAAAAAGATTTTAAGGAAAATTGCGACTCACAAAATCCTTACCGGTTGAAAGGCTTATAAAATAAATGAAACATCACAGGAGAATTAAAAAATGAAATACGTAGACTGGCTACCTATTTGGCTTAACAATTACATGAAACCAAGTGTGAAAGAACGCACTTACATCCGTTACGAGCAACTTATTCGCACGCACGTTGCCCCGAAAATCGGGGATAACGACGTAAACGACCTTACGCCTATCGTTTTGCAATCGTTTGTAACGGAATTATTAAATAACGGCAATCTAAAAACAGGCAAAGAGTTATCGGCAAACTTTGTGAATATGGTGATATCCGTTATTCAAAACTCATTGAAAACGGCGCATTTGGTCGGCATCGCAAACGAGTATGTGGCAAACAAAATAAAACGCCCCAAGACAAAAGAAAAGCAAGTCGAATGTTTTTCTTGTCAGGAGCAGAAGAAAATTGAAAATTACGTGCTTAATAGCGGCAAAGACAAGTTGTTCGGCATTGTTTTATGCCTTTACACGGGGTTACGCATCGGCGAATTACTTGCGTTAACGTGGGAAGATATCGATTTTGGTCAAGGCTTGCTTTTTGTTTCAAAAACCTGCCACGACGGAAACGACGGCAAAAAGC
>CAKPPA010000096.1 GCA_934177025.1 uncultured Clostridia bacterium | reverse complement strand
GTCGTACCGCTTTAAAATCATTTGTAAATTTACTAGTGAATCGAATTCCTCCATAAGGGCTCCTTGTTCAAAATTAGTTCTAAATAGAACAAATTTAAGTTCAGTATAAAACGCCCGCCCCGTTTTGTCAACTATCTTTTTTTGATAACGCCGTCGCAAAAATTTTTTACGAAACCGACAAAAAACCCTCGTATTTTGCTAAAATACAAGGGTTTTAAGCAACTATGTTACGCATAGTATTTCCGTTTTTGTGAAAAACCAAAGGATTTACACGAAACTACAAGGAAAAGGTTAGTTCGCACCTAAAACTTTTTTCCAATAATCCCAAAGCGTTGCCTTTTCCGCTTTTTCCAAAGCGACGAGATTTACAACCGAAAGGATTCGCTCCCCGTCCCTTACCACGGCTTTCCCGACAACGTCGCCTTTGGCAATCGGGGCCTTTAAAGGTTTTAAATCGATTTCCACACGAGCGGAAGTTCGTTCCCCCTTTTTTACCAATGCAACCAACGGTTTTTCCGGCTTCACTTTTACGGTATCCGTTTTTGCGCCTTTAACTTTAACGTTCGTAACGTCGTCGGAAAGCAACGTTTCGTTTTCGTAATTTGCAAAGCCGTAGTTAAACATACTTTTCATTTCCTCAAAGCGCGAGGCACTGTCCGCCGCACCGATGACAACGCCGATCAAACGAATTCCGTTCCGTTTCGCCGTTGCGCTGAGGCAATGCTTTGCTTCCGCCGTGTAACCGGTTTTGCCGCCGTCGCACCCTTCGTAAAAACGAATCAATTTGTTTGTGTTTGCCATCCCCGTGATGCGTCCGCCCGGATGAACAAAATCCTCCGTCCAAATTTTGGAGTAGTCGTAGTACTCCGGAAATTGCATTAACTGCCGACTGAGTACCGCCACGTCGTGCGCACAGGAAAACTGCCCTGCTTTCGGCAAGCCCGTGCAATTTGTGTAAACCGTGTCGTTGAGTCCGAGGGCTTTGACCTTTTCGTTCATTTTTGCAACGAACTCCTCCTCCGAACCGCACTGATGCTCCGCCAACGCAACGCAACTGTCGTTGGCAGATGCCACGATGACGCTTTTGATTAAGTCCTTGACGCGGTAGGACTGCCCGAAATCCAAAAAGACTTGCGATCCGCCCATTTTTGCCGCATGCTCGCTAATCGTAACCATTTCCTCCGGATCGAGCTTGCCCGCACGAAGATTTTCAAACGTCAGCAATAAGGACGTGATTTTTACCATGCTGGCAATCGGACGATGTTCTTTTGCATTTTTTTCTTTCAGAATCTGCCCGCTTTCAAACTCCGTTAAAATGCTTTCAACGGACGTTTCCGGCTCCGCGGCAAAAGCACGGAACGGAAGGAAATACAACAAAAAGCAGAAGGAAAGTACTACCAACAATTTCTTTTTCATTTGCCACCTCTACGGATAGTTTCGTTCGTTTTTTTGATTTTATGACTCTTTTTTGGCGAAATATTTTTTCCTTACGCTGTGTTTTACTTCCGTTCCCGACAAATTAAAACGATTTGGCTTTTTACAAAAAAAATAAAGGCGTTGTCGCCCTTATTCGTCGTCCCTGACTTCAAAATCCGAGGAACATACATTTTCGCCGAGATAAGTTTTTTTCCCCGCTCCGGCATAAGATGCCTCAAACAACTGCACTAAAATCACGTCGTCCCCGATTTTTAGGATGTTTTTCCACGGGATAAACAAATCCTCCTTCGTTTTAAACAACTGTCGATTCCCCGGGACGACAAAACCTAAAATTTTGCAGGTTTTGCAACTGATGACCATATCCGAAATTCTGCCGAGTCGTTTGCCGTTTACGGTGTTGACAACTTCCTTGCTGCGAAGTTCGCAATAACTGATTTCCATAACCCCTCCGAGCCCGTAGTACAGAATATGTCGCCGACGCTGAAATTGTGCCGTTTTCGGCAAAAATTACTCGGAATAAAAATTTTTGAGCGAAGTTACCGCATTTTTTTCCAATCGGGAAACTTGCGCCTGTGAAATGCCGACTTCTGCGGAAATTTCCATTTGGGTTTTTCCTTCAAAATACCGCTTTGCTAAAATCGCGCGCTCCCGCTCGTTTAAGTGTTTCACCGCTTCGGCTAACGACACGTTTTCCACCCATTTTTCGTCCGTATTTTTTTTGTCGCGGATTTGATCCATGACCGTAAGTTGATCCTCCCCGTCGCTGTAAACCGGTTCGAACAAGGAAATCGGCTCGCTGATAGCATCCAATGCGTAAACGACTTCGCTCCGCTGCATGTGCAAATACTCCGCAATTTGCTCGACGTCCGCCATGCCGTTCCCGTTCGCTTCGATTGCCTGCCTTGCCTGCAAGGCTTTGTAAGCCGTATCCCGAATGCCTCGACTGACGCGCATGGAATTGCTTTCGCGTAACAGTCGACGGATTTCGCCGACAATCATCGGAACCGCATAGGTGGAAAAACGCACATTGAATTTTGGGTCGAAATGATCCACCGCCTTAACAAGCCCTACGCACCCTACCTGAAACAAATCCTCCGCATTGGCGACTTTGGAGCCGTAGCGTTGTACGACGCTTAAAACTAACCGCAAATTAGAAAAAATAAATTTTTGCCTTGCGGTTTCGTCCCCTTCCGCCACCTTTTTTAACAATTCATTTTGCTCTTTTGCCGAAAGTTTCGGCAGTGCTGCCGCATTTAGCCCGCAAATTTCCACTTTTTTCCCCATGTTTCCTCCGTCACAAACTTAGTTTGAACGTTTCCTTCGTTTTTATTCGGGGGTTGACAAGGCGAAAAGGAGCGTCTAAAATAAAAAAAAGGAGGCCACTATGCTGAATCGATTATCCGGATTAGAAAAAATGCCTCAACGTGCTGCGTTCCGCGCACTGGACGTTGCCTGCGACAAGCCGTTTATCGGGATTGTAATTGCGGAGGGCGAAACGGTTTTGGCGCATCAAAATGCGCGAACACTTGCCGAAAAAGTGAAATACGGCATCCTGCGGGCAGGTGGCGAAGCAAAAATTTCGACGGTTGCCGACCTGTGCTCCGTCAACTCCATGAATTCGCTCGGGGCAAACTATCTTTTGCCGCTACGCGAGCAAACGGCGGATGCTGTGGAAATTTTACTCAGCCATCCGATGTACGACGGAGCGGTGTTTATCGGCGCCGAGCCTGCGACTTTAGGCGGCATGCTTTTGGGGGCACTGCGCGTGAACCTACCTGCCTTGTTCGTTTCCTGCGGACTTATGAACCCTGTTTACTACGCCAACAAGCGCATCGGCTACTCACAAATTTTTAAAACCATTGGGAAAATTAAAAACGGAAAACTTCCGCCGGAATGCATCAACGAAATCGAATTCCATTCGGCAAACACCTACGGGAACAACTGCGACGATTATGAATCGAACAGTATGTCCGTGTTTTTGGAAGCAACGGGGCTGTCGCTCCGTCAGGATTCCACCGCCGAGGCTTACAGTATTTTAAAATCAAAACTTGCGCAGGAAAGCGGTGAACGCATCGTTCGAATGTGCGAGGACAAAATTACTCCGAAACGCTTGTTGACGAAAACCGCCTTCGAGTGTGCGGTAAAGGCCGATCTCGCCATGGGGAGTTCCTCCTTTTCCGTGTTGAATCTCCTTGCGATTGCAGCAAAACTCGGCATCCCGTTTTCCTTAAAAAATTGGAATGAAATGGCAAAGGCTACGCCTAGATTGGTTAAAATTTCCTCCGAAACAAATTGCCTTATGCAGGATTTCGGCCACGCAGGAGGCGTTTACGGGCTTTTAAAGCAACTTGCGGACGGGAATTTGATTCAACCGAACTATATTGTGCATGACGAACGCCAAATGAGCGACCTACTGACGGAAGCCTTTTGCAACGACAAAATTATTAAAAGCGTGACAGAACCGTGGCAACACGCTAGCGGCGCGGGCGTCCTTACCGGCAACGTTGCGGAAGAAGGATGCGTTTACTTTAGCGAATCGCTAAAAACGTTTAGCGGTACGGCGAAAGTGTTTGAATCGGAGGACAGTGCCGTCGAAGCATTGCTGAACCGACAAGTCGAAAAAGGCGACGTACTTGTGATACGTAACAGCGGCCCGAAAAGCGGCCCCGGCATGCCGGAAATTTGTCAGGCGACCGCACTCCTTGCGGGACTAGGATTAGGGACGGAAGTTGCCGTGTTGACGGACGGGCGAATCGCAAACCTTTCGGATGGAATTTGCGTTGGACACATTGTGCCGGAAACTTCCGAGGAGAGTTTTTTGGCATTTTTGAAAGACGGCGACCCGATTGACATTAACCTCGTAAAAGGAAAAATCACCTGCAGCATTAACGCCAAAGAATTGCGAAAACGAAAAAAAACAAAGGAATTTACCGTAAAAGAACCGAACACCCTGTTAAAGCGTTTTGCAAAAAACGTTTGCGATGCCAATCACG
>CAKPPA010000095.1 GCA_934177025.1 uncultured Clostridia bacterium | reverse complement strand
CTCGGTGCGGATAAAATCGCAACGGGGCATTATGCCGACACGGCAAAGCAAAACGGCTGGACGTATTTGAAAAAAGCGGTGGACGACACCAAGGATCAAACCTACTTTTTAAATCAACTTTCGCAGGAACAGTTACAGGATGTGCTTTTTCCGTTAGGCGGCATCCGCAAAACGGAAGTGCGGCAAATTGCCGAGCAAATCGGGCTGTCCACCGCGAAAAAAAAGGATTCTACAGGCATCTGTTTCATTGGGGAGCGGAATTTCCGTAACTTTTTGAAGCAGTATTTGCCAAGCATGCCGGGCAAAATCAAAACGTTGGACGGCACCATCGTCGGCGAGCATATGGGGCTTATGTACTACACGTTGGGGCAACGGCGCGGACTGAACCTCGGCGGATCGAGCGACGGCATTAATGAGCGATGGTTTGTGGCGGAAAAGGATCTCGAAAACAACGTACTGTACGTCAGTCACGGCGACGAATCGCCGCTGATGTCGCGTGCGCTGTTTTGCGAAAACGTCAATTGGATTCCTTTCGAACCGCAGGAAAAGCAAAAGGTGTTGTATGCAAAATTCCGCTATCGCCAATCGGAGCAAAAAGTAACCGTCACCAAAAAGGACGGCGGCGTGTTTGTGGAGTTTTTTGAAAAACAGCGTGCGGTAACCCCGGGGCAGTATGCGGTGTTTTACGACGGCGAGCATTGCCTTGGCGGGGGAGCCATCGACGAGGTGTTTAAGTGACGGACGAATTGCGGACGGAAAAAACAACGACGGAGCGGGTGGAATTTGAAATTCAACCCCAAAAAAACACGCATCGCGTTTGGGAAGTGGATTTTTTGCGCGGTGTGCTGATTTTGTTTGTCGTTTGGGATCATTTGATGTTCGACGTCGGCTATTTGTTTTCGTTCGGCACGGAATTCGGCAAGGCATTGCGCGAGTTTGCGCGGGCGTACGAAACAGGCGCATTGCGGACGGCGATGCACGTTTATTTTTTAATCGGGTTCGTCATGCTCAGCGGCGTCAGTTCCTCCTTTTCCAAAAACAATTGGGTGCGCGGGCTGAAAATGCTTGCGTTTGCTTACGGACTTACGGCGTGTAGCATCCTTGGCGCAAAGTTTTTCGGCGACGGCACTTTTACCATTCGGTTCAACGTGCTTCACGTCATCGGTTACAGCATTTTAATTACGGAAGCGTTAAAACAATTTCGCACCCCGAAAACAATTCGGTGCGTGCTGGCCTTGATTATTGTCGTTGTCGGTGCAACGTTTTTGGTGCAACCGGCGGATTATTACGGATTTTTCTATTTTATGGTGCTGTCAACGGGTGCGGAAATACTTTCGGCGGGCGATTTTTTACCGCTGTTTCCGTATTTGGGGTGGTTTCTGTTCGGGGCACTCCTCGGGGAAAAGGTGTATCCGGAAAAACGTACCGTGTTCCCGACGTTGGTAAGTAAGTACACAAAACCGTTTGAATTTTGCGGGCGGCATTCGCTTGCAATCTATTTTTTAAGTCAAGTTGCGGCGTATGCGCTGTTAAGCCTGCTTGTAGGGCTGAAGTGGTTGTAAAAAGGACGATACGGGGATGGAAAAAGATTTTTTAAAAATTTCGATGTACGAATATTTGAAAAACAACAATCCGAATCCCGATCGGACTGCGCTGCGCTTTTTGTACAAAAGCATTTCTTTTCGCCGCCTGTTTCGGGAAATCGACCTTGTTGCAGGGGGCTTACTGTCGCTCGGCTTACAACGGGGCGATTGCATTACCGTTGCTCTCCCGAATGTTCCTGCCGCAATCAGTGTGTTTTACGCGGCAAATCGTTTGGGGCTGAAAGTGAATTTAGTGCATCCGCTTACGCCCGTCAAGCAACTGCGAACCTACATGAAAACTTGCGAAAGCACCGTTCTTATTGGGTTTGACAAAATTTTAAACAAGCAAATCGACGCCTTGTTGCAGGACGAAATCACCATCGTGGCGGCACAGGCGCAGGATGCGTTTCCTTGGCTTGAAAAAACGGCATACGGGCTGGTGACTTTTCATCAGCGGTCGCATTTAAAAGGAAAAGTGTACTATTTAAGTCGCTTAAAAAAAGCAAAAGTTTCGTTGCCGCCGGTAGCACCCCCGTCGGATTGTGCGGTAATTATGCACAGCGGCGGAACGACGGAAGTTCCCAAAAGCATCATGCTTTCCGACTTCAATTTTAATTGCGTTGCTTTTTACACGCGAAAAGTTTTGCCTACCGAATTGACGGACGCCGACGGAATGCTCGCCGTGTTGCCGATGTTTCATGCGTTCGGGCTGGGCGTTTGCATTCACACAAGTTTAAGTAACGGCGTCAAAGTCATTTTGATTCCGAAGTATTCGCCGAAACGCATTGCACAAAAAATGCGGACGGAGGACGTTTCGCTTATGGCAGGGGTGCCTACCATGTATGCGGGCATTTTGGCGCAAAAAGGGTTTCGTGGTAAAAAACTGAAAAAACTAAAATTCGCCTTTTGCGGCGGCGACAAACTTTCGCCGAAGTTAAAACACGCGTTCGACGAACGCTTGCGCCGTTACGGCAGCGAATGTGTGTTGGACGAAGGCTACGGCTTAACGGAAGCGACGGGCGTGTTTTCCGTCAACACCCGAAAAGCCTCCAAATCGGGGACGGTGGGGCAACCCTTAGGCGACTACGAAATCGAGGCGTTCGACACGGCGTGCGGAAAATGCTTGCCGCGCGGCACGGAAGGCGAACTTTGCATTTGCGCAAGTACGGTGATGACGGGCTATTGGAAGGATGCGGCGGCAACGGAAACCGCAAAAATCCGTCACAACGGCAAGGATTGGTTGCGCACGGGGGATTTTGGTTCGGTGGACGAAAACGGCTTTATTTCCTTTCATCAACGCATCAAACGAATTGTCAAAGTGTCGGGCGTGCCGGTGTTTCCTTCCGAAGTGGAAACGAAACTTGCTTCCTTGCCGTACGTGCAAAATTGTTGCGTCGTCGGCATTCCGGACGCCGTAAAAGGCAGTGTGCTAAAAGCCTACGTCGTGTTGCAAGTAGGGGAAAACGCACAATTACGCGAGCGCGATTTGGATGCGTATGCAAAAAGCCGTTTCAACAAGTGGGAGTATCCTCGTAAATACGAATTTTGCACTTCGCTTCCGCTGACGGCATTCGGAAAGCCGGATTATCGCGCGCTGGAACGGCAAAACACAGGCGCGGAAAAGTAGCCCCGAAAGGAAATTTTCGGCAAAAATGCGAAAAGGCAAAGCAGGGCATCAAACGATTCAAAAGTAGGAGTAAAAGCCTTGGGTAAAACCGATACAAAAATCAAAAAAAGGAACTTCGCAATCGAAAGTAGCAAGGTTCGCCGAAACAAGGCAAACAAGGGACTCCGAAAGCGAAAAAAGTGAAAAAAAGGGTACAAAAAAACCGCCCCTCCGACGAGGGACGGCATTTTTTTGTGTTAAATTCGATTTGCCGCTATCGGCAAAAGGAACTTTTCCTTAAAACGTTACTTTGTCCAAAATGGAATGCGTCAGTTCTTCCAATTCTTTTTCAATCGCTTGGATTTCCGCCGTTTTTTCGGCAACGAATTGTTCGTCCTTAATTGCACTCAAATTGATTTTTACGTTGTAAATTCCGCCCCATGCGGCAGCGTTCAGCATACGTACTGCAACGCACGCATCGGAAAGCGCATTTTGGTCACCCTTTTCCACCATCGTGCGAGCATATTTGATCATTTCCATGGCATGTTTCGCAACGGTAAACGGCGGTTTCACTGCGTTTTTGTAGGATTCCTGAATTGCAGCAACACGTTTTGCTTTTTCTTCCTCCGTTCCTTTCGGCAGTGCGAACGCTTGCATGCATCCGTCGAATGCGGCTGCGTCTTTGTCGATTAATTTCAGGAATTCATCCCTTGCGTGTTTCGTAATTTTCATGGCTTCCTGAACGTCCGCATCCGTTTCCACACCTTGTTTTTTTGCTTTGCGTTCCGTCATCAAGCCAACCATTTCCACTAGGCTTGCACCGAGGTTAGCGGATAAAGCCGCCACGCATCCACCGCCCGGCACGGCAACGTCGGCCGCCGTTTGATCACTGAATTGAGGCAACGTCAATTTCGTCAATTCCATAAAAATGTCTCCTTTTGGATTGTTTTTTTCTATTGTAGCATTTTTAACAGATGAAATCAAATGATTGTAAGCGAGTTGTAAAACTTCCTTACATATTGACAACTTAAAACAGTAAAAGGCATGTAAATTTCGCTTTGCGCGAACAGGCTTCCGCTACGTCTCTATATCTATATATAGATAGGGAAAACGTAACGACATAACTACGCCTAATCTTTTCGTTTTCCTCAGTGTGGCGAATACGGTAGTTTCCGTCACGGAAAGGAGTTTTTTCTTCTTTTTTACGGAGAAAAAGTTTTTAAAAAAATGTCGAAAAAATCTATAAAAAAGTAGTTGACATAAGTAGAGGGGAAGTGGTAATATGTAAAGGCTGTCGAGAGGCGGCGCGGA
>CAKPPA010000094.1 GCA_934177025.1 uncultured Clostridia bacterium | reverse complement strand
GTTTTCATACACGGACAAAATCATATTGTTAATGCGTTCGCGCGAAGTTTTGCCCAAACGCTGCAAGCATTCCTTCGGCAACATTTCGTCCGTCAACAGTCCTGCACGCTTGGCATCGTCGATATCGTGATTGACGTAGGCGATTTTGTCCGAAAACATTACGACTTTGCCCTCCAGCGTTTCCGCATTGCCGCCGCTACGATGATTTAAAATGCCGTCGCGCACTTCGTAAGTGAGATTCAGCCCCTTGCCGTCCTTTTCCAGCACGTCGACCACACGCAGGGATTGTTCGTTGTGTTTAAAGTAACCGTCCGTCAATTTGGCAAGCGTGCGCTCACCCGAATGTCCGAACGGGGTGTGCCCCAAGTCGTGCCCGAGTGCAATTGCCTCGGCAAGATCCTCGTTTAAATTTAAGGCACGGCAAATGCTACGCGCGATTTGCGCCACGTCCAACGTGTGCGTTAAACGCGTGCGATAATGATCCCCCGTCGGGGCAAGAAACACTTGCGTTTTGTTTTTTAGCCGGCGAAACGCTTTGGAGTGCAAAATCCGATCCCGATCGCGCTGAAACTCCGTTCGTAGCGGGCACGGCTCCTCCGAAAATCGCCTGCCTTTGGTGTTTTCCGAAAAGGTTGCGTAACGGGATAAAAACTGCTTTTCCTTATCGAACGTTGTTTGTTTCATCCTTCCCCTCCCGTTTTAGGTTGATTATAGCACAAATGCATTGTTTTTGACGGTAAAGCGGTTAAATTTTTGCTACGCCGCTTTCCCTTGCTGCCTTTGCCACCGCTTTTGCAACGGCGTCGTGCGCCGATTTGTCCCACGCTTCCGGCAAAATAAATTCGCGAGAAAGTTTTTCCGCCGAAACGCAATCCGCAATGGCGTGCGAAGCCGCAATCATCATTTCGGTGTTTACCGTTTTGGCACGAACGTCCAGCGCACCGCGGAACAACCCCGGGAACACAAGCACGTTGTTGATTTGGTTCGGATGTTCGGAAGAACCCGTGCCTACGATATACGCCCCTGCCGCTTTGGCATCTGCCGGAGGGATTTCCGGAATCGGATTTGCCATAGTGAAAAGAATTGCTTTTTCCGCCATGGACGCAACCATTGCTTTGGTAATGCAATTCGGCCCCGACACCCCGATAAGTACGTCCGCACCTTTCATTGCGTCCGCCAACGTGCCCTTTTGCCGCGACAAATTCGTTACCTTTGCAATTTCGCGCTGTGCCGCATTCAGTTTGACGTCGCCGTCACACAAAATTCCGTCCAAACCGCACATCACAATATCTTTCACGCCGTAAGTCAGCAAAAATTTTGCAATTGCTATGCCTGCCGCCCCGGGACCGTTGATGACGAGTTTTATGTCCTCCACCTTTTTGTCCACTAGTTTTAAGGCGTTGCGTAATGCCGCCGCCGTCACAATTGCCGTGCCGTGCTGGTCGTCGTGAAACACAGGAATATCCAAATCCTTTTTCAGGCGCGTTTCCACCTCGAAACAGCGCGGAGCGGAAATATCCTCCAAATTAATGCCGCCGAACGAGCCCGAAATCAATTCGATGGTTCGCACAATTTCTTCAGGGTCCTTTGTTTTGAGGCAAATCGGGAATGCATCCACCCCGCCGAACGCTTTAAACAAGGCGCACTTGCCTTCCATCACCGGCATGCCTGCTTCCGGCCCGATGTCCCCCAGCCCGAGGATTGCCGTGCCGTCCGTAATGACGGCGACCGTGTTCCAACGCCGCGTAAGGTCAAAACTTTTTTCGACGTCGTCGTGAATCGCCATGCACGGTGCCGCTACACCCGGGGTGTAAGCCAGCGACAAATCGTGCCGCCCTTCCACAGGCACCCTGACAGACGTTTCGATTTTGCCACGCCATTTTTCGTGCATTTTGAGTGATTCTTCGCCGTAACCCATACTTTGTTTCCTCCGAAGTTCGTTTTGTTTGCGTTTTGCATTCAAAACTTTTGTTCCTTTTTATTTTAACATAAGTCCGAAAAAAGATTAACAGGTAAAACAACAATTCTTTGCGATTTTGCCGCAAAATTTCGCTTTAACGGCAAAAACCGAAATCGCTCGCCTAAAAAGTGCTTTTGCGTAAGTAAAAAATTTTGCACCCCAAAAAGCAACCTACTTAAACTTTTTTCGCACCGAGAAAAAAGGAGTGTTTTAGCAAAAACCGTGCCGAAGTTACTAATGTTTCAACTACTTTTGACGTAAATTAAGGGAATTTCCCCCTCCTACTACGCTTCCTTTCCGCCCCTTTTCCCCACGGAAATTTTGAAAAATACGGAAAAGCAGTTGACGATTCTCCCGCAAAAGTAGTATGATTAACGCACGCAGATGTGGTGGAATGGCAGACACGCCAGCCTTAGGAGCTGGTGCCTTCGGCGTGGGGGTTCAAGTCCCTTCATCTGCACCATTTTTTTATGGGGATATGGCTCAGTTGGTAGAGCGGCGCGTTCGCAACGCACAGGTCAGGGGTTCGAATCCCCTTATCTCCACCACCACAAAAGAGCAGGCAAAAGCCTGTTCTTTTTTTTGCGTGAGAATGGCGCGGTTTCGCCTTATCGGGAAGGGTTGAAGGAAAGGCAAAAACATGGTATACTTGCAGTATCCTTTGCAGAAACGAAACAAAAAAGGAGGCAAAATGAAAAAGTTTTTTCAAAAATTGGCGGCATATAGCTGGGGCGTGTTGTTGTTCGCCGTGCTTTGCGTCGTGTCCGGCGTATGCTTAATTTCCTTTCCGGAGGAAGTTTTGCCCAAGGTAGTTTTGATTATCAGCATTTTTACCATTGTGTACGGCATTGTTTCCGGCGCAATCAATTTGGCAAACAGAGACCGTGGCGTTTTGTTCTTTTTCCGCTTGCTTGGGGCAATTTGCGCCCTGTTTTGCGGCATCTTTTTACTGATAAAACACAGCGAAGGAGTCACCTTGCTGACGCTTTTTGTGGGAGTGCTGGTGATGATTGACAGTTCCTTTAAGTTGCATACGGCGATTTTGTCCAAACGCTATCAACACTCCATGTGGTGGGTAATGTTGGTGCTTTCCATTGTATGCCTTGCGGGAGGATTGTACCTTGTGAAGTGGATACCGACGGATCGGTTGAAGTTTTGCTCCGTGATGATGGGAATTGTAATGGTTTTGGAAGGAGTGCAAAACTTTTTGACCACCTTTTACACCATGAGTGTGGAAAAGAGTCGCAAAAAAGAAATTTTGGAAGAATCGGCCGCCGAAACCGATAAGGAGAAAGTAGCAGAAACCAAAAAGGAACAGGAGACAGAACCCGCCAAGGAAAAAACCGCCGAAACCGACAAGGACAAGGCGGCAGAACCTAGCGAAGCATCGCTGTCGGAACCTCCGCAAACAAAGGAGGAAGCAACCCCGACGCAAGCGGACCTTGCCGAACAAACGGTTGTTTCGGAAAGCGGTGCCTCCGTGACGGTGCAGGACGCTCCCGCGGAAACTGCGACCGAAAATAAACCGGAATGAAAAAGTGACGTCATTCCCCTAACGTAAATACTACGAACCCTGCTACAAAGCGGGGTTCGTAGTATTTTTTTGGGTTTTAAGGTAAGTTCATCGTGGAAAATTCGCCACAAAGTCGGTAGTTGTGTTGTTTAGAGCTTTTAGGGCGATAATCATCGTGGAAGCCTCAACACGAAATCCTATGTTTGTGTTGTTTCGGGCTTTTGTGCCACGTAGTCGTGTGTTTGTGTTGTTTAAATGCTGTGAAATCGGCGTTCGTGTTGTTTAAGGCTTTTAAGGCGGTACACTTTGCTACAAAGGCGGGGTTCATATTGTTTTTTCGGGTTTTTGGAGTCAACACAAAAAAGGAACCGCGGACGTTGCCGCGGTTCCTTTCGTTTCCTTAAAAATCGTTTTCCAAAGCCATTCCTTAAACTGTTTTCGAACGCCTTTCCTTAACAATATTTTCAGGAGCCTTGCCTAAAAATATTTTCAGGAGCCGTTCCCTACAAAATGTTTTTAAAATCCTTGTTTTGCCGAAGTCAGGAGAACGACTGCTTTTTATTTTTTACTAAATAATGCTTTGATTGCGGCGATGAAATCCGCAAAGGATTTTTTCTTAATTGCAAACCAGAAGATTGCAAATCCGCCAATGCCTGCAACCGCTACCGAACCGACGACGATCCCCGCAATCGCTCCACCCGAAAGCCCGTTTTGCGGTGCCGGAGTGTCGCCACTGCCGTCGCCTGTTCCACCGCCCGACGTTTGATCCACGTACACGGCGGTAAGCGTTGTTGCTTCCGTTACGATAAAGGTGTAATCCTTGTTCGTGCTGACGATTTTGCCCTTTTCGTTTTTCCAACCCTCAAACACTTTGCCTGCCGCCGGATCGTTGGCGGTGATGGTTATACTTTCGCCTTGTTTAACAACTGCGCTACCGCTCCCGCCTTTGACTTTGATTTCAATCGACGGCTTTGCATTCACGTCCCTAAAATGCGCGTGAATTTCAACGTTACTTGCCGGCATTACAAAGGTTGTTTTAGAACTGGTTGCGCTTGCAAACTCAATGGTTACGCCCGCCGTTTCGCAAGTCCA
>CAKPPA010000093.1 GCA_934177025.1 uncultured Clostridia bacterium | reverse complement strand
GGCCGAGTACGTATGCTACGATACTTTCCACTTTGTATAAGCGTGTGTATGCGCTAAAGGACGGAAAAGCCATCACACCGACGGACTTAGGGTTCCTTGTAACGGAATATTTGGAACGTTATTTTCAGGATATTGTGGATATCGATTTCACGGCGCATATGGAAAACGAACTCGACGAGGTTGCGGAAAAAGGAATCGAGTGGGAAAAAGTCGTACGCGATTTTTACACGCCGTTCCGCGAAAAACTTTTGACGGCACTGAACGACACTTCGAACATGAAAGCGAAAATCGTGGACGAAGTATCGGACGTGCATTGTGAAAAATGCGGAGCGCTGATGGTTTACAAAGTCGGTAAATTCGGAAAATATTTGGCTTGCCCGAATTATCCGGAATGCAAAAACACGAAAAGTTTAAAAAGTGCTTCCGCAGCAGACAAACCGACGGACATTAAATGCGAAAAATGCGGCTCCATGATGGTGGAAAAAACAGGTCGCTTCGGAAAATATTTGGCTTGCTCCAATTATCCGGAATGCAAAAACACCAAGGCGATTTCCGTCGTTGTCGGAAAATGTCCGGAGTGCGGAGGGGATCTCCTAAAAAAGAGATCGAAAACAGGAAAAATATTTTACGGTTGCGCCAATTATCCGAAATGCAATTATGCGACGTGGACACTCCCGAGCAAGGAGGCTTGCCCGAAATGCGGCGGCGAAGTAGAAATACGGGAATTTGAGGATAAAGTCGTGCATCGTTGTAAAAATAAAAATTGCGATTTTAAAAAAGAAGAAAAAAAGGAAATGGATGAAAAAAGTTAACGTCATTGGGGCAGGGCTCGCAGGGTGTGAAGCGGCGTACTGCCTGGCAAAGGCCGGATATGCGGTGCATTTGTACGAAATGAAACCGCTACAAAAATCTCCCGCGCATCACAGCGATACGTTTGCGGAATTGGTTTGCAGTAATTCGTTAAAATCCGATGACGTTACGTCGGCTTGCGGCTTGCTGAAGGAGGAAATGCGATTACTCGATTCGCTGATTATTTTCTGTGCGGATCAAACGCGCGTTCCTGCAGGCGGAGCCTTGGCGGTGGACCGCAAATTGTTTTCGGAAAAAATTACCCGAAAAATTAAAGAATGCGACGGAATCGAAGTGCATTGCGAAAGGGTTACTGAAATTCCGAACGGAAAAACCATCATTGCTACCGGCCCGCTTACGGATGACGGATTAATTCCCGCATTACAACGCTTGTGCGGAAAGGACTTTTTGTACTTTTACGATGCGGCTGCGCCGATTGTGTCGAAGGAAAGCATCGATTTTAATTCGGCGTTTGTTTCCAGCCGTTACGGGAAGGGAACGGACGATTACGTCAACTGCCCGATGAACGAGGAGGAGTTTTTTACCTTTTGGCAGGAACTTACGAAAGCAAAAACCGCACAGGTAAAGGACTTTGAGGAAACCGCCGTATTCGAAGGGTGTATGCCGATCGAAGTCATGGCAAAACGAGGGGTGGACACCATTCGGTTCGGCCCGTTAAAGCCGGTAGGGTTACGGGATCCGAAAACGGACAAACGACCTTACGCTGTGTTGCAATTACGGAAGGAAGACGTAAGCGAAAGTATGTACAACCTTGTCGGATTTCAAACGCACCTTACGTTTGAGGAACAGCGGCGGGTGTTTTCATTAATTCCGGCATTAAGGAATGCAGAATTTTTGCGCTATGGCGTGATGCATCGAAACACTTATTTAAACGCACCGGAACTGTTGACCAAGGAATTTCGTTTAAAAACAAACGAGAACGTTTATTTTGCGGGGCAAATTACCGGTGTGGAAGGCTACGTCGAGTCGGCGGTAAGCGGATTAGTAGCGGCAATGCAGTTAATTGCGGCGGATTGCGGAAAAACGTTGGATTTTACGCAGGAAACGATGACGGGTGCTTTGTCCTGTCACGTAGCAACGCTTTCCGAACGCTATCAGCCGATGAATTCCAATTTCGGCATTTTGCAACCGCTACCAACACATATTTCGGATAAGTCGAAACGGAAAGAAGCGTTTGCGGAACGCGCTTTGCGTAAAATTAAGGAGATAAAAAAGGAGTTTTTATGTCTGGTTTAAAAGGAACAACGATTTGCGCCGTCAAAAGAGACGGCAGTATTGCAGTGGCAGGCGACGGACAAGTCACGTTGGGGGAATCCGTCGTATTCAAGGGCAATGCGGTAAAGGTGAGAAGAATTTTCAACGGGAAAGTTGTCGTCGGCTTTGCCGGAACCGTGTCGGATGCATTTACGATGAGCAATCGCTTTGAGGAAATGCTTCAAAAATTTTCCGGAAATTTGACGCGAAGTGCCGTGGAGTTGGCGCAGTTGTGGTGCAACGACACTGCACGCAAACTCGAAGCCATGATGATTGTGGCGGATAAGGAAACGCTTTTGATTGTGAGCGGTTCCGGCGAGGTAATCGAGCCGGAAAACGGTGTGTGTGCTATCGGTTCGGGAGGCAATTTTGCTTTGGCCGCAGCACGAGCATTAATGCAGGAAACGACGTTGAGCGCAAAAGAAATTGCTGAAAAATCCTTACAAATTGCAAGCGAAATTTGTATTTTTACAAATTCGCATATCACGGTGGAGGTAGTATAACATGGAATTGACGCCAAAACAAATCGTTGCGGAATTGGATCGCTACATCGTCGGGCAGGATAACGCAAAACGCGCGGTGGCAATCGCGCTTCGTAACCGCTACCGTCGAAGCCAATTGCCGAAAGAAGACCGCGAAGAAATTACGCCGAAAAACATTATTATGAAAGGACCTACCGGCGTTGGCAAAACGGAAATTGCACGGCGGTTGGCAAAATTGGTGAAAGCACCGTTTTTAAAAGTGGAAGCTACGAAATATACGGAAGTCGGTTACGTCGGCAGAGACGTGGAATCGATGATTCGGGATTTGGTGGAGGTTTCCATTCGCCTTGTGAAGGACGAACGCTATCGCGACGTGCAGGAAAAAGCACAGCAGGTTGCTGTCGATCGGATTGCAACCGTGTTGTACAAAAAGCAGGATAGCCTGCCGGAAGGAATTCAAAAGCAACAATTAAAGGATGAAATTGCTTCGCACAAATTGGATCACATTACGGTGGAAGTGGAAGTCGCGGATTTGCCGAAATCCATTGAAGTTGTGCCGGGAAGCGGTGCGGAACTAAACCTTGGCAGTATTTTTGGCGATTTTATGCCGAAAAAAACGAAAAAGAGGAAGATTACCGTAAAAGAAGCGTTGGAAATTTTTACCAACGAGGAAGCGGAAAAACTTATCGACATCGAAAGCGTCAACAGCGAAGCAATTCAGCGTGCGGAAAACGACGGCATCATTTTTATTGACGAAATCGACAAAGTTGCAGGTAAATCCTCCCAAAACGGGCCGGACGTTTCGCGCGAAGGCGTGCAAAGGGACATTTTGCCGATTGTGGAAGGTTGCGTCGTCAACACCAAATACGGCAACGTTCGTACCGATTTTATTTTGTTCATTGCTTCGGGAGCTTTTCACGTGGCGAAAGTCAACGATTTGATTCCGGAGTTGCAGGGAAGGTTTCCTGTCCTTGTGGAACTAAACAGTTTAAGTAAGGACGATTTTGTAAAAATTCTTACGGAACCGGAAAACGCCATAACCACGCAGTATCGCAAGCTGTTGAAGGTGGATCGAATCGATTTAACGTTTACTCCGGACGGAATTGACGAAATGGCGCAAGTAGCATGCGATACCAATGCGACGGCAGAGGATATCGGCGCGCGTCGCTTACACAGCATTATGGAACACATCATGGAGGAAGTTTCGTTTGATTTAGGGGAAGTCGGGGCGGACAAGGAAGTTGTCGTGGACCGCGATTTCGTCGTAAAAAACTTGGAAAACGAAAACAAAGCCTACAATTTGAAAAAATATATTTTGTAACGAACGCCCCCGCTTGACAATGCGGGGGTCGAATTGTATAATTGACGTTAAGTTAATTTGTAGCAGGGTGGACAGAATTGTGGAGTTTTTAACCGGATTAAAAAGAAATTTTATGTGCGGTCAATTGCGAAAAGAGCATATCGGGCAGGAAGTGACCGTCATGGGCTGGATTAACCGCCGTAGGGATCTCGGTGGATTGATTTTTGCGCAAATCCGCGATCGTAGCGGGATTGTACAAACAGTGTTCGATTCCACACAGGCGGATCAAGCACTGTTTGAAAAAGCATCGACGCTGAAATTGGAGTACGTAGTTGCCGTGCGCGGCGTGTTGCGCTATCGGGACGGAAACGTAAACCCCGAAATGGAAACGGGCGAAGTTGAAATTTTAGCGGAGGAACTGCGGATTTTGTCCGAAGCACAAACAACGCCGTTTTCGATCGGGGACGATTCCGCAAACGAAACGCTTCGGTTGAAATATCGTTATTTGGATTTACGCAGGCCTGAACTGCAACGTAATTTAATGGTGCGTAGCCAAATTGCACAAGTGACGCGTCGCTATTTTTCGGAAAACGGATTTTTGGAAATCGAAACGCCGTATCTCGGAAAATCCACGCCGGAAGGCGCACGGGATTATTTGGTGCCGAGCCGTGTTCAC
>CAKPPA010000092.1 GCA_934177025.1 uncultured Clostridia bacterium | reverse complement strand
ATAGTATAGTAATATATATTTATATCCTTATACTGGAGTGGAATGTGCTTTTAAAAATTACGCGGCATTTGTAATTGCGAAAGAACGTTGTTGCAACAGATTTTACTACGAAGTTATTACTTCAAGTTACTTCTACAAAAAACGTAATTACAAACAAACGGATTGCAAACGGAAAAACGCTGCTCCTAAGGGAAAAGAACGTTACGACACAAGGACGGATCCGTCCGCATCAAACGAACTCGGCAAAACAGCATTCGAAAGAACGCTTTTCAGAAAAAAAGGAAAACCGCTATATGAAAAAATTTATTACACGACAACTGAATAAATTTTTCGACACCACCGTCGTAAAAACGACTTCGGTTTTCGTTTGTGCGGTTTTAGCCGTCCTTTCGATGACGTGCGTTGGGTTTGCGACGTGGATTGTTGTGAACCCCGGCGTAAAGCAAACGGTAAACGCCTCGCCTTTTGAGGTGTACACGGTTACCGACAGCCAAAACTACATTAATTTGAGTGATGCAAAAGGTTTTTCCTACTACTACACCGGTTTCACCGACGGAAGCGGCAATTTGGTGCCAACGGGCGACGTTTCGTTTACGGTCGGTTTTAAAAGCGGCAATGCGCAAGGCTTCCTTGAGGCAACCAAAGGAATGAATTTGCAGTTTACGCTTTATTTCACAAGCATTCAAACCGATGCATCCGCCGCGGACGTTATCCCCGATGCGGAATGCACAATCGGCACTACAACGATTGCCTGCACGAAGTTTACGCAAGGCGGCGAATACTGCTTGCGGGCAAGCGTGCGTTCCGACGAAGTGGTGGATAAAAATTCCGCCGAAAGCAATTTTGAAGTGACGTTTCGGTTGGCGAACAATACTTACGCCGAGTTTTACAAGTACTTGCAAAACAATGGGACGTTTATGATAGAAGCGCGTGTTTCGAAAATTTACGCCTAGTTTCGTTACGGCACAAAAGCAAGCAACGACGGGAACGCCCGTCACAAAAATAAACTAAAAGGAGGTGCATATCGTGCAAAAACGCGTGGTTTACAACTTTAACGCAACGGCAAACGCCATGGGCGACACAACCGCAAAAAGCAACAACGTTTTCGGCAAAATGAAAAACGCGTTTTCGAGTCGATCTTTTGTCATTACGCTTTTGCTTGTACTCGTTTGCATAACCCTGCTGTGCACGATAGGCTCCGCCGATTGGATTATTAGTCAGCAACAAACCATTCCGAACACCGGCAATGCGACCTCACAATTTCAATTTGACGAATCGGCTTTGAAAAACTACGTTACGATTTTAAACAAAGCCTACTACGACGGAACGCCGGTTACCACCGAACTCAATCACTCGGCAACCAACGGCGCACGCGATTTGCCTGCGGGCGGAACGGTGAACTACCGCGTGAAACCATATGCCCCTACTACGGGTAACGACATTCCGAACGAAAGTTACTTCGACAGCGATTTTACCACTGTTTTGCCGACGGATGCCGGAACGTACGCCGTGCTGACGACTTACGTTGCAAACAAAATTTCGTTTGGCAAAACGATTCAAGTGTTTACGATTGCGCCGTGCCCTATCCGCATTGAATGGACGGGCGTCGGCGACTTTACCTACGACGGAACCGTGCATACGGTTACCGCTACCGCAAAATGCAACGGCGAAGCGATTGACGGTGCGATTTCAGGCGTTACGCTGACGTACAAAGCACCGGATTCGAGCGAAAGCGTTGTGGTAACGGAAGTGAAAAATGCAGGCACCTACACCGCAACGGCAAATCCGGTGAACAGCAACTACGCGATTGTCGCAGGGGCTACGGCCACGTTTACCGTGGCGCAAAAACAACTTACGGTGACTTGGAACACCGGCGACTTTACCTACGACGGAACCGTGCATGCCATTACCCCTGCCGTAACTTGCAACGGCGAAGCGATTAACGGTGTGATTGCGGGCGTTACGCTGACGTACAAAGCACCGGATTCGAGCGAAAGCGTTGCGGTAACGGAAGTGAAAAATGCAGGTACCTACACCGCAACGGCATACCCAGTGAACAGCAACTACGCGATTATCGCAGGAGCTACGACCACGTTTACCGTGGCGCAAAAACAACTTACGGTGACTTGGGGCAACACGCAATTTACGTACAACGGCAGTGAACAAAAGCCCGAAGTGACGTTTGGCGGCGTTGTTGCCGGAGATAATTTAGGGGCTGTCGTTACCACGAACGCCACGCCGATCGATGCGGGAAATTACACCGCAACGGTTGTCGTTGCCAACAACAACTACACCCTTGCCGAACCGACCGCCGTATCCTTTACCATTGCAAAAATCGGTGTGAAACTTAACGTTGTGCAAAAGGACCCTACCGACGGCGTCATTACCCTAAACAATCAATTGTTTGACGGTGCTTTTGAAGCCGTGAACGGCACGAACGTGGATTTGTCGAGCCTTTACCAGTACATCGAAATCCTGACGCCTGCCCAAAACTTTGACAACGCCGGCAACGTGGACATCACGAAACCCGAAAACGGGCTGTTCAGTTATGCGAAAAATCAACAAATTAAAGCAGGCTCCACCTACAAAATCACCGTGGGGCTTAGCAACACTTGCAAAAACTTTTATTTAACCGACGCTACCGCTTATTTGAAATACAAAACGGCAAAAGTCGGCGAAGCTGAAGCTTTCTACACCATTGAGGATGCTATCCTGAAAAATGAGGATGCTCTCCTGCAAAATGGCGGCGATATCATTTTGACAAGCAACTCCACCGGTACGGACACCTACGTGATAACGGCGTTTACACTGCTCGATTACTACGGAGTCAACAAAACGTTTACCGCAACAAGCAACATCATCGTGCCGCATGCCGCCGGAGCAACTACCAGCGTAACCCAAGAGACAGGAAAAACCGGTAACGTAGGCAGTGTCCTCCTAATCCCGAACGGCGTTTCCCTCACAATGCAAGGCAAGTCCTTGAATATTTTAGCCGTTGTTTCGCAAAACAACACCGTCAACACCGGCACGACGGCAAGCCGTGGCGTTGTGATGAATCAAGGGACGTTGACGGTTCGGGACCAAATTACAATGAAAAATGAAAAAGGTGAGACTGTTGTTGTCCCTAACATTTTAGCGTACGGCTACTTAAAAGGCAACGGCAACGTTGCCGTTGAAAATAGCGCAACGGTGGAGGACTTGTTCCATCTGTACGACTTTAAAGGCGGCGGCATAACTTATGGAATTCATAAGAAAACATCTGATTACTTACCGATAAGCACCTTCTCCCTTCACAACATCAGTTGCAACGTCCGCGTAAACACGGGTTGCGTTTATAATGCACATTACGAAATCCACATGGGCGGACAATGTTTTGTCGGCACAATTCCTGTGGTTGGCAGCACCAACGATAACGCCCTATTCAAACTATCCAGCGGGTACATCGAAAAACGCGCGATTCCTGCTGAGGACAACACGTGGAAAGCAAAAATAGATTCGGCTACCGGCGTAACCAACGGGGAATCCCTTGCGAAAATTAAAGGATCCAACCAACTTGCCGGCCAAAAGGAAGATATCCGAATTTGCGGCACCGCTGTGGATGGGTCTATTAAAATTGAAGTAAGCATAAAAAAAATACTTTCCGTCTCTATGCAAACGGGTAAAAACAACCCGCTGCCGATTCCGTACATGGACATTCGCGTATGTAGCGGCGGAGATTTGTCGCTTGTGAATTCCGCCTACAAATTTATGCCGGGGTCCTCCCTCACTGTGGACGACGGTGGAAAATTAACCCTTGGGGCGGATACCAAATTGGTGTTCTACTCCGTGGAAGACTGTCAACAATTAGAAAATCCCACTTACAAAAAAAAGGACGGGACTCCGGCCCCCTACCCATACTCCTTTGTAACGCGGTACTGCGTTGACAAAACGGATGCTTATTTTTCCGTCAACAGTAACAACGTGACGTTGAACGGAGGTGTTTCCGGAAAAATTATTTCTGAAAAAAGTGCCGTAAAACTTGAAATTAAAAAAGATTCCACCGACATCACGGTGTTAGACACCGTACATGATGAAAGCAAATCACTGCTTGGGCTCTATGACTACGCCGACGTGACGACAAGAAACGCCTCCTCTGCCCGCCCGATGAAGCCGCGTGGCGCAATGATTGCGGACAACACGGCAGGCTCGACCGAAAACACGTTTTTAACCACAGGAACGTATTATTCGACGAACGTCGGCACGAGTGCGGCACCTGTTTATGCATGGTTCCGCAATTCGGCAACCGTTACGTATCATTTAAACGGCGGGACTTTGAACGGAACAAGCGGCGATTTTACTGAAAACGTAACGTTAAATGCCAACGGATTTACCCCGCCTGCCCCTACCCGACCATACTATTCCTTTGCGGGGTGGTACTTCGACAGCGCATTTCAACAACCGGCAACCAGTGTGTTTAGCGACTGCTCTCTTTATGCAAAGTGGATGCCGATAGAATACACCATTCAATACCACTTTAGCTATGCCGAATGCGGCACGCTTGCCAACGACACCTTTTACGGGTCGGAAGTGAAAACTTTGGCGACACCGCCGCACCAAACCATTACGGTGGACGGGAACGCTTACACCTTTTTCGGGTGGTTTTTGAATGAAGCGTATACGAAC
>CAKPPA010000091.1 GCA_934177025.1 uncultured Clostridia bacterium | reverse complement strand
TCGCAGCGGATTTTGCGTGGTGCTGGCGGACGCGCAGTACATTCGCGACGAACTCGAAGTTTCGGACGTGTACTCGGAAATTTTGTTTACGACAAACGGCATGGTGGACGTCGCTTCGCTTATGCGCGGCATTGACGGGTACTTGTACACCCGCACGCGCAAAACCGTTATCAGCACCGTTTCGTACGATGCCACAATGGGGCAAATTTCCAAAATCGTTGCCATTTTCCCGACCATCTTTTTCCTTGTCGCCGCCATTTTGACGTACATTTGCATGTCGAAAAACGTGGAAAATCAGCGCGGACAAATCGGCGTGATGCAGGCAATCGGCATTAAAAAAAGCGGCATTTACTTCATTTATTTGGCATATGCGTTCCTTGCTTGCATTATCGGTGCGGTTTTAGGGGGCATTGCGGGGCTGGTGGTCGTGCCGCAAATTTTCAGCGGCGTGTTTTCCATTCAGTTTATTTTGCCGGCAAAAAAACTCGTGCCGTATTTGGCCTACGTTGTGTGGGCGTTGTTCCTGTTTTTGGCCATTGCGCTCATTGCGGCACTGATTTCCATTCGCGGCACGCTGAAACAAAAACCTTCGGAAATTTTGCGGCCGAAACCGCCGAAAAATTCCAAACCGATTTTGTTGGAGCGGTGGAAAGGCTTTTGGAAGCGTTCCTCCTTTTCCACAAAAATCATTGCGCGGAATTTGTTTTTAAACAAAGGGCGCATTTTAATGAGTACCATCGGCATTATCGGGTGCATTGCACTGTTGATTGCCGCGTTCGGCATGAAGGATCGCGTGGATTACACCATTCATTCTTACGAAATCACGCAGGAGTACGACGCGCGTTTGACGCTGACGAAGGGGCTACCCGCTTTGGCGGACGGCACTTACGACAAATCGCTCATTACTTCCATCGATCCGAACGTAAAGGACGCCGAATACGTCGGGGAAGCAAACTTGATTTTACTCGGCGGCAATTTGGAAAATTTGCAGTTGGTGCCGACCAAAGTAAATTTGCTGGAAAACGATGCGAAACTCACCAGCTTGTACGATTACCGCACGAAGGAAAAAGTGCATTTGGATTCGACGTCGGTGGCAATTTCCCACATGCTTGCGGAGCAGTACGGCTTTTCCGTGGGGGACACTATCCTTGCGGTGGTGCCGATGGGGGTAAAATCGTCGACGGACGGGACTGCAAACACCCCGCAGGATCGCCTGTCGGAAATCGTGCGATTGCTGTTTCCGGACATTTTTGAAAACATTTCCATCGAAGTGTGCTACGTCACGATTACGGACGTCGTGGAGCAGTACCTCGATTCCTCCGTCACAACCACTTTCGAATGGATTCGCAACAACATTAAGGGCGTGGCGGACGGACGCTTGCAAATCGACGTAAGGAAAATCAACGTTACGATGCACGATCCGTCCACGGCGGAGGAAACCATCGAAACGTTGCAATCCTCCGATTTGGTGCAAAACACGCTTACATTCCGTCAGGTCATGGACGGCATTCAGGACATTATGACGCTCCTTAACGTGATTGTTTTAATCATCGTCGTCGGTGCGGCAGTGCTGTCGATGACGGTAATTTACAACATTACGTCCATCAACATTCACGAGCGCACGCGCGAACTCAGTACGCTTATGGTGCTGGGCTATCGCAAAAAGGAAATTACGCGGCTTTTGATTTCGGATAACCTCATCATTACGGGGCTTGGGTGCTTGGTCGGGTTGCCGTTCGGCATTGCTTTGTTCCGTTACGTTTTGGACGTAGTTACCGTCATGGCACTCAAAATGCCGTCGCAACTGACGTTTGCCGTCGTGGCAACCTGTTTTGTGCTGGCGTTTGCGTTTACACTGCTTTCCACCTTCCTACTGAATCGAAAAATTTCCAACATTAATATGGCGGAAGCATTGAAAAGCGTGGAATAAAGAAAAAGATTTCGAATGGATTGACAAACAATTTTTAAAATTGTAAAATAATTCAGTATATGGCAAATCCTTTGGAGGAATACGATGAATAAAAAAGCACTCAGTTTAATTTTGGCAGCAGTGATGCTTTTCGCTTGTTTCGCAATCGTCGCGATCCCTGCGGACGCACACGCGGCCGTTGCGGGAACCACCTTGTTTAAAAAGGACAAAGGTGCGGTGCAGATAGAAAGCGGCACGCAAAGCGGTGTTGAGGTTGCGTTTGCGGAGGATAGCGGCGACGTGTCGTCCGTGAAGTACGCATACACGGCGGACGTGCAAAAGTTTTCATTGAAATGGAAGTTTTCCGATTTCAGTGCGGAAAAAACCTTCCTTACGTTGACGGATGTGGAAAACACCACGGTGTACTTGACGTTGGAACTGACGCAAAAAGGGGAAAAACTCGAAGCCGTTTTGAAGGATAACTGGAAAAACGAAAGTGCGGTTACGGAAATTTCCGCAGTCATGACGGACGAATTGACGTTTTCGTACGACAAAAGCGGCGTTTTCAAAGTGAACGACGTTACGCTGAACGCCGACACGATTCGCACGAAGGCGTTTGAAAACAACGAAGCAACCCTTTCCTTCGGCGTAAACAAGCAGGAGGAAAGCAAAACTTCCAAAGTGACGCTGCTTTCCATGGAAAACGTAAAAGGAGTGCAATCGCTCCTTGCCGATGCGGTAAAAGTGGACACGCTTTTGAAGTACAAAAAGGGCTTGGATGAAACGCAAACTTCCTTTACGGTAAAATCCGCATTGGATCAGGATTTTGTGTTCCCTGTGTACGGCGTCAGCATTTTGGGTAATCGGCTTCGCGTAAAATACAAGGAACCTTCCGACACGGAGTTCGGCAACGAAAACGTCGGAAAAACGAAACACAAACTCACGCAGGAAGGCACTTACGTGTTCAAAATTTACACGGAAACCGAGGACAACGCCGTTACCTTTACGGTTACGGCAGTGAAGGATACTTCGGCTCCGAAATTTGAGGAAGCCGCTTTGCGCGCGGCATTGGCGGACTTAATTGCGCAACAAAACGTTTCCGCACCTTCCTTAAACAACACTTACCGTTTCCCTTCCATCGATGCTGCCGTTGCGGCGGATCCGGACGGAATCGACACATTGTACAACATTAAAGTGCAAGTCGGTTACAAAAAACCGGGCGAAACGGGCGAATTTACCTTTGCAAACGGACTGGACGTCAGCCTCAACACGGTAGGCGTTTGGAGTTTTGAGTACAAACTGACGGATGCCGCAGGCAACAAAACGGAATCGAAGGACATCGGCGTTACGTTTAAATTGAACGTCATCGACACGGACGCTCCGGTCATCGACATGCCGGAAGTCAAGGAAATCAGCGTGGATAAGGAATTTGTTTTTTCCGAAGCAACGATGAAGGACAACGCTTCGGGCGTAAACAGCGTTCGCTCCTCCTTTAAAGTGTTCCGTATCGAGGACGGTGATCGCACGGACGTTACGGACGAATTGAAAAAAGCCGATTTCAAAATTAAACCGACGGTGCTGACGGACGCGGACGGCAACCACTCCTACGAAGTGGAGTACACCGCATTCGACAACGCAGGCAACAAATCGACGCACACGATGAAAGTAAAAGTCGTTACGCCGAAAGCGGAGGATCCGAAACCGAATCCGACGAACGATGCTTTGCAAACGACGCTGATCGTCATTGCATCCCTTTGCGGACTGGGCATTGTGGTGTTGCTGTTTGTAAAACCGAAAAAACCGGAACAAAACAAAAAGTAAGGAAAACGAGTTTTTTGAAAAGGGAACCGTAAGGAAAAGGGAGTTCCTTTTCCCTGACAAAAAGGGGAAGTCTCCGACGTAAAAAGTAAAATCATATCCTCCGTTTTTGCGGAGGATATTTTTTTACGCAACTTTTTTTCAGGTGCGTTGCGGCGCAATTACGGAATTTTTACGGCAAAAAACGGGTTGTTTTGTGCCTTTTTTCAAATAGCGTAGCAATTAAGTTGACAAAAAAAGGGAAAAAGTGCTAAAGTTTTCCTAACAAAGAAAAACGGGAAAATTGAATTTAAAATTTGCTGTTTTGCGCGTTTTCAAAATTCCGTAGAGTGTAACGCCGTAAATCCGGCTTTTTTTATGGTCGATTTTTCAATAGGGGGACTATGAACGAGTTATTTTTTGTCGTAATCGGCAGTGCCGTTGTCGCTCTGATTCTCGCGTTGATTTTGTACGTACGAATCAACAAAGTGGAACCGGGCAACGACAGGATGCAAAAAATCGCCGGTTACATTAAAAAAGGTGCAAAAGCGTTTTTGAAAAGGGAGTACAAAATTCTTGTTCTTCTGATCGCAATCGTTGCGTTGTTGCTGTTCTTTGTAGGGCTGCAAAACGGAACGGGTTGGCAAACGGCAGTTTGCTTCGTCTGCGGTTCGGCATTAAGCGTGCTTGCAGGTTTTTGCGGAATGACGGTTGCAACGGACGCAAACGTGCGCACGGCGAACGAAGCACAAAAAGGCTTGAAACAAGCGTTGAAAGTTGCTTTTTCCGGCGGCGCGGTTATGGGAATGTGCGTTGTGGGCTTCGGTTTGTTGGGCTCCACCGTGCTGTACCTTGTGTTCGGTAACATGGAAATCGTAACGGGCTTCGGACTCGGAGCATCGTTTGTGGCACTCTTTGCGCGTGTCGGCGGCGGTATTTTCACCAAAGCGGCGGACGTCGGTGCGGACCTTGTCGGAAAAGTCGAAAGCGGCGGCGCTCCCGGGCGCCGATCCGCGCGACGAGCTGGCGCGCAAGATAACAGAGTAC
>CAKPPA010000090.1 GCA_934177025.1 uncultured Clostridia bacterium | reverse complement strand
GTTTTGTCAAACCGGTTCGGACGTTCTTTTGCAATCTCCGACAGTTTCGGACAAATTTTTTCCGCATGCTTTTGTTACACTGGGTTTCCTAGGGGGAATTATGGCGGAAAAAGTTTTGAAAAAGGAAAAAAGTCGAAAAAAAGTGCAAGTCGGTAAAAGTTTCGTTACGGGCGCATTGTTTTTCCTTGCGTTTTTGCTGTTGCAACGTGCGGATCCGTTCGACGGCGCATTTTGTTTCGGCTTGTTTGCGGCAGGGCTGTTTTTAAATTTCGGAGCCGTTACGTTGCCATTGACATATTTGCTTTCGCAGGCAACGCAACCCGAAGCGTTGTTATGTTCCGCCTTGGTGCAAACGGCGGTGTTGTGCATTGCAAAAGCTGTTTCGGCAAAGTTTCGTTTCGGGTTTCGCAAATGGGCGTTTGCGGCGTACTTGGTTGCGGCGCGGTTGTTTTATTTGTTGTTTGAACTTACCGATTCCTTGGAATTGTTTCGCCGCTTGGCATCCGTTGCAGTAGGGGTGTTGTTTGCGTTAGTGAGCCTTGTCGTTTTAAAAGCGGTGTTTTTACGCGGCTTAAAGTATAAATTCGCGGCGGACGAGCGCATTTGCCTAGGGGTAACAGTAGTGTGCTTGTTAAAAGGCGTGCATGGGTTTTCGCCTTACGGCACGGAACTGTTGCATGCCGTTACGGCGTTTGGACTGCAGGCGTGTTTGTTTGTGTTTTGCGAGGCGGATTGCTTTCGGTTTGCCGCCGCGGGCGGGCTTGCGGCGGCACTTAACACGGGCGACTTAACAACGCTCGGGCTTTACACGCTTTGGGCGGTTACTGCCGTATGCTTTCAAACGCCGCGCATCCTCACGCCGTTTGCGGTGTGCATGACAAACGTTGTTGCGATGTTTCGGCTCGTTTGCCTTACAGTGGCAACCCGTGGCGGCTTGCGCATTCGGGTGTTTTTTGGTTTTGAGCCTTACCGATCGGCGCATCCTTTGGCTAAAGGACAAACTCGGCATCAACGAAAATCCGTATGCGGTGCGGCACATCGTCAACAAACAGCGAACGAATTTAAGCCGAAAACTTTACGAACTGTCGGAAATCTTTTTTCAAATGCAGGTGGCGTTTCAGTCCATGGTCAAAGGCACGCTTCCGATGGACAAAGCAAAAATCGCATTAAGTCGCGACGTGTCCGAAAAGGTTTGCCGCGATTGCTTGGAGCGACAAAACTGTTGGCGCACGCACATCGAAAGCACGGAAACGGATTTTATCGCCGCGGTGGAAGCGGCATTGCACCGCGGGCGTGCCACGATTTTGGATTTAACGCCTGCGCTCACTTCCCGTTGCGGCCGCACCACGAACTTGTTAAACGAAATCAATCGCAGTGTTTCCGTTTACAAGCAGTACTATTCCATTACAACCAATGCGGATGCCGGCAGGCTCCTCATCGGCGATCAAATGGGCGGCGTGTCGCAAATTTTCAAATCGCTGTCGCAAACAGCGGGGGACAAACTGCAGTTTAACACCGAAAAGGAAAAGGAAATTATGGAAGAACTCACCTACCGCGGGGTGCTAACAAAGGAAGGGGTGTTTTGCGTGGAGGGAGGCAAAATTTCGTTAACGTTGGTGGTTGCCGCAACGGATATTGAGGAGGAAAAAATTGTCAAATTGCTAAGCAAACTGTGTCGCACAGGGCTGTCGGTGCGCGAAAAGGAGTATGCCGCCGATCGGCATTGGGTGGTAGCCACGTTGGAGCCGGAGGCGAATTTTTCCGTTTCCTTCGGGTTTTGCGGCCGAAAAAAGCAAGGAAGCGAGTCCAGCGGGGACACGCACAGTTTTTTAAGGATTGCGGACGACAAAGTTTTGGTTGCTTTGTGCGATGGGATGGGCAGCGGCGCGGCGGCCGAGCAGGCCAGTAGCACCGCCATTTCGCTGGTGGAAAATTTTTACAAAGCGGGATTTGACAACGATTTAATTTTAAACAGCGTCAATCGCCTACTTTCCATCGAAAACGGCGAAACGTTTACGGCGGTGGACATTTGCGTGTTGGATTTAAAAAACGGCGCGGGCGATTTTATTAAAATCGGCGCACCTTACGGAGTCGTAAAACTTGCGGACGAAACCGAGTTGATTCAGGCGGGTTCGTTGCCGCTCGGGGTGCTGGAGGAAATGAAGCCGATCATCACGCGCAAAACGTTGTGCCACGGCGATTGCGTGCTGTTGGCGTCCGACGGGTTTATGGACTGTTTTGACGACGCCGCCGACGTGGCAATGCTGCTACACGACAGGCAAATCCTCAACCCGCAGGAAACGGCGGACGAATTAATGCAGGAAGCCCTGAAAAAATGCGACAACGTTCCGAAGGACGACATGACCGTCGTCATTGCGCGGTTAAGCTGATTTTTTCGTAAAAAAAGCGTCGCTACTTGTCGCTTAACGCGGCTTTTCGGCAGGAAGGGCAAAAAGGCACGGAGGAAAGAAAAAAGAACGGACAATTCTCGGTTTATTTTCCCCCGAAACATTGACGAAGAGGAGCGTTTTTTTGTATAATGTCAATTAGTGAGGTGCATATGAAAAAATTGGGAATTACGGGAAAAGATGCAATTTTAAGTTTCCAGCATATGTTCGCAATGTTGGGGGCAACCATTTTGGTTCCGCTGCTTTCGGGCATGAGCGTGCCGATGGCATTAATCAGCGCAGGGGTAGGAACCATTTGTTTTTACTTCATCACGCAAAAAAAAGTTCCGGTCTTTTTGGGGTCGAGCTTTGCGTTTTTGCCGGCACTGTGCACGGTAATCGGGCAATCGGTGGCGCAGTACTCTCCGGAATGGAACGTGCGTTCCTTGGCGGCGATGCTGGCATTGGTTGCGGCAGGTTTGGTGTACGTCGTTTTGTCGCTTATCATTAAGTACGTCGGCGTGGAAAAAGTGAAAAAGCTGTTTCCGCCCGTCGTGGTAGGTCCGGTCATCATCGTCATCGGTATGATTTTGGCTCCGAAAATGTTTTACAACAACATTATGCATTCCTACATCGGCGGCACGGGTTCCGCTTGGAAGGAATGGACGGCGGCCGGCGTAACCGCTTTGACGATTATCGGCGTAAACGCATTTGCAAAACCGAAATCCTTTTTAAAAGTCATTCCGATTTTGCTGGGATTTATCGTAGGGTATTTGTACTCCCTCTGCATCGGACTGATTGATTTTACCGGTGCATTCAGTGCGGATCGTATCGTCATTTTCCAAAATTTGGATAAATACTTCGGCTTTTACGGTGCATGGGGCGAGTTGGACGGCGCAATGCTTGCCAGCGCAATGCTTGCTATCGTGCCGCTTGCTTTGGTAACTTTTATGGAGCACTTGGGCGACATTTCCGCAAACTCCACGGTTTGCGGCAAGGACTTTATGGTGGACCCGGGCTTGGATCGCACGGTGATGGGCGATGGCGTCGCAACCATTGCCAGCGCATTGCTGGGCGGCCCTGCAAACACCACGTACGGCGAAAACACGGCAGTCCTTTCCATTACGAAAAACTACAATCCGCGGAACGTCTTTTTTGCGGCAGTACTTGCCGTTGTGTTCGGTGTGTTCAGCGTGTTTAGCGACTTGTTGGCAACAATTCCGTCAGCCGTCATCGGCGGTGCGTCCATTGTGTTGTTCGGCATGATTAGTGCCAACGGCTTGCGCGCATTGGTGGATGCAAGGGTGGATTTCAACAACTCCAAAAACATGATGATCGTAGCGGCAGTGCTTTCGGTCGGCCTCGGACTTGGCGCAATGAGTTTGGTCGGGGACGTTACGGGCAACAACGCTTACAAAATCATGGCGGGCTCGGTGGAAATTTCGCCGCTGGCAATTGCAACGGTGTTGGCGATTGTGCTGAACTTAATCATTCCGGACTCCAAGCAGGAGGAACAGCAGGAACCGATTATTTCGCTTACGAGTGCCGGTGCTGTCGATATGTCGGAACTTAAGGACAAAAACCCTTCGGAAGCAACGAAGGAGGAGGCAGAAAATAATGAACAAAAATGAAAACCTTCATGTGTTTAATCATCCGTTGATTAATCATAAAATCGCAATTTTGCGGGACGTCAACACAGGAACGAAAGAGTTCCGCGAAATCGTGGAGGAAATTGCCTGCATCATGGCATACGAAGCCTTCCGCGACGTGCCTACCAAAACCGTCGAGGTGCAAACCCCGTTGGAAAAAACGGAGCAAACCATGATTCAGGAAGATAAAATCGTCATCGTTCCGATTTTGCGTGCGGGGCTCGGCATGGTAAACGGCATTCACAACGTGCTGCCGATTGCGCGCGTAGGGCATATCGGAATGTACCGCGATGAGGAAACGTTCCAACCGAAGGAGTATTACGCAAAGTTTCCGGAAAACATCGACGACAAAATCGCGATTTTGCTGGATCCGATGCTGGCAACGGGCGGCTCCGCTTGTGCCGCAATCGACGCTTTGAAAAAACGCGGCGTGAAAAAAATTAAACTTATGAGCATCATCGGTGCTCCGGTCGGAGTGGAAAAAGTAACGTCGACGCATCCCGACGTGCAAGTGTACCTTGCCACGCTGGATCGGGAGTTGAATGCCAACAAGTACATTCTCCCGGGTTTAGGCGACGCAGGCGACCGCATTTTCGGCACAAAATAACAAAAACTACCGCGCAAAACAGCGCGGTTTTTTTGTGCGTTTTTCCCCAAACCGGTTCGGGGGATTTTTATTGAAATTTGTTCCGCGTCTTGTTGAAATGTGTTACGGAATATGCTATAG
>CAKPPA010000089.1 GCA_934177025.1 uncultured Clostridia bacterium | reverse complement strand
CGACTACATAGCGCAGCCGACGCTGGCGGAGAAGGAGGGATTCGAACCCTCGAACGGCGGTTAGCCGTTACACGATTTCCAGTCGTGCCCGTTATGACCACTTCGATACTACTCCATAAACTGTTCTTATAGTGTAATACAACATTGCGGTTTTGGCAAGTATTTTCGAAAAGGCGGCGAATTTTTATAGAAAAAATGTTGGGGAAGTTCGTCACGGCAGTTCGATAAATTGCGAATGCTGTTTATTTCGAATCGCGTGTTGTGTTGAATCAAAGGGAAGTGCTTTGCGATGGCGTTCGGTAGGGGGATTGGTTTTACGATAGCGGTGTAAAAAAGTCAGCCGCAAGTTTGCGGCTGACTTAAAATTTTTAGGTTACGTTTTTACACGAAACAAGGGGGGATTAGTCCTTTTTGTCGTGTTCGTAAATGCTGTTTCCGTAGCAATCGATTGCCACGATTACCGGCAAATCCTCAATCACCAAATGATAAATTGCTTCCGGACCGAGATCCTCATAAGCGATGACTTCCGCTTTTTTTACGCAGTTTGCGTAAAACGCGCCTGCCCCGCCGATTCCCGAAAAATACACGGCGCAATGTTTTTTCATTGCTTCAATGGTTTCCTGCGCGCGCAGTCCCTTGCCGATCATTCCTTTCAGCCCCTGATCCAGCATGGTCGGGGTAAACGGATCGCAACGATAAGAGGACGTCGGGCCGCAACTACCGATTTCCATCCCCGGTTTTTTCGGGCACGGACCAACGTAGTAAATGGTTTGTCCTTTTACGGTAACCGGCATCGGTTCGCCTTTTTCCAAGCAGGTAACCAATCTTTTGTGCGCAGCGTCCCTGCCGGTAATGATATCTCCGCTCAATAAAACGCTGTCTCCCGCTTTGAGGGAACGGATAACTTCATCCGTCAGCGGCAACTGAATTTTTCTTGCTTCCATAACAAACCTCCCGAATTACAGAACCGTCGTTCCGTGACGAACGGCATGGCATTGGATGTTGACCGCAACAGGCAGTCCCGCGATGTGAGTTGCATACGTGTCGATGTTCACGCAAAGAGCCGTAGTGTCCCCACCGAAGCCCTGTGCGCCGATTCCGAGATCGTTGATGCGTTGCAAAACTTCCTTTTCAATTTCGGCGATTTCCGGATTCGGATTGTGTTCGCCCGGTGCGCGCAGCAGCGATTTTTTCGCAACGAGGCAAGCCTTTTCCATCGTGCCGCCTACGCCTACGCCAACCACAATCGGCGGGCAAGGGTTTGCGCCCGCAACGCGAACGGTTTCCACAATGGCATCCTTCACGCCTTCAATGCCTTGCGCCGGTTTCAACATGTACAGTTTGGACATGTTTTCGCTTCCGAAGCCTTTTGCAAGGAAGTGCACCGTAACTTTGTCGCCCGGCACGATTTCATAGTGGATAATCGCCGGCGTGTTGTCCTTCGTGTTGATGCGAGTAATCGGATCCAGCACGCTTTTGCGGAAGTATCCTTCCAAATATGCTTCCCGCACGGCGCGATTGATTGCTTCCGTAACGTTGTCCCCGGTCAAATGCACGTCCTGACCGACTTCACAAAAAATCACTGCCATGCCGGTATCCTGACAGGACGGCATTTCCTTTTCCGCAGCGATTTTGTTGTTTTCCAAAATCACGTCCAACGCAAATTTTGCGGTAGGATTGTGTTCTTTTTCGCTAGCCTGTTTTACCAATGCGTTGGTTGCGGCATCGATATGACAGCCTGCGTGCAAAGCCATGCTTTTTACGGCTTTGTAGATTTCATTCGTGTTTAATTCACGCATACTTGCCTCCGATAAATTATCATTGGCTACAGTATAGCATAGTTCAAAAATGGTTACAACTTATTGAACGGGAAATTCGTTTTTTGTTTTTCAAAGCACGGATAAAATTCTTTTTAAAAAATGCGATTCGTAAGTGCGTGGTGGGGCGGCGATTCCGCTCGGCAAAAGAAATTGAGTTGCGCGGCGGTAGAAAAAATAGTATAATAAAGCCGCTATGAAAATATGCGTTTTGATGAGCGGAAGCAAGGGCAACTTGACGTATGTGGAAAGCGAAAACGAAAAAATCCTCATTGACGCGGGCGCAGGGGTACGCACGACGGATTCCCTTTTAAAAAGCATCGGTGTGCGGTTAAAGGACATCGACGCCGTGCTAATCACGCACGAGCATGACGATCACTGCCGCGGCTTAAAGCGAATTGCGGAAATGACGGATGCAAAAATATACGCGCATTGCATGGGGAAGGACGCCCTTTGCAAAAAAACGGGTATTCCGAGCGAACGGGTGTCGTCCTTCGACCAACCCTTTGAAATCGGCAACGTTGCCGCGGATTTTTACGTTTGTTCGCACGATGCGGCATACTGTGTCGGTTATTCGCTGACAGAAAAAAAGGAAAAAATTTCCGTAGTGACGGACCTCGGGCGTTGGGACGAAACGACGCTTCGGTTTTTAAAAAACAGCGATTTTGCGGTGGTGGAAAGCAACCACGATCCCGAAATGCTGCAAAAAGGGGTGTATCCTTATCCGCTCAAGCGGCGGATTTTAGGCGAAAAAGGGCATTTGTCCAACGCACAAGCGGGGGAATTGGTGTCCCGCCTGCCCGACGAAAACGTGCGGCGGGTGATGCTGGGACATTTAAGTTTAAACAACAACGTCCCCGAATTAGCCTACACAAGTGTAGTCAAAAAGGCGGAAGAAAAAGGCGTGAAGGAAGGCGTCGATATCGAAATCGACGTGGCAAATCAGTTCCAAAGGAGCGATTTTTACGATGTTGAAAAAAGACGAATTTAAGTTTAGTGACGGAGGAATCATTTTTTTACTTGCGTTTTTGTCCCCGATTGCGGTCGGCATTTTGCTTTCCGTCGTGTGTTTGTTGGTTCCGAATTTTTTACAAACGGACGTCGGCTTTTGGCTTACGGCAATTTTAAGCGAAACGGCAATGTTTTTTGCGGTGTATCTCTATTGCACGTTCGGAAACGTCGAATTTAAAAACGCTACGCGGTGGAAAACAAAATTGCATCCGCTGCAGTACGTTGTGCTGGTGCTGCTGTCGTTGGCGTTACTGCTGCCGATGTTGCCGCTACAAACGTATTTTTCGCAATTTTTGGAAAGTATCGGGGTGCTTCCTCCGGAAAGTTACATGCCGCCTTTCGAAGGAAACTTCGTTAATTTACTCCTAGGCATCCTGTTCGTGGGAGCACTGACTGCCGTGTGCGAGGAAACGGTGTTTCGCGGTGCGGTGCTAAACGCTTCGCGTTCCATCGGCGGATTCGGGGCGATTGTGCTGAGCGGGGCATTGTTTGCGCTCATTCACACCAACCCTTTCCAAACGCTGCATCCGTTGGTGCTCGGCATGCTGTTCGGGTGGGTGGCATATGTTACGGAAAGCATGCTGGCATCCGTAACGCTGCATTTTTGCAACAACTGTTGGGTTTTACTGATTTCGTATTTCGGCGAAACCGCAATTTTGAAGTTTACCATGCAAAACGCCGCATGGCTCATTCCGGTCGGGGTGGTGCTGACGGCGGCACTGCTTTTCCTGTTTTGGCTGGTAACGAAAAAATATCAAAAACGCGAACCCGTGACGGACGATTCGGAGCGTGTCAACGCACTGTTCCGTCCGACGGCGGATAAAAGGAAGGACTTGCGTAAGGGCATTTGTTTTTACGTGCCGGCGGCATTGGCGTGCCTTGTGCTGTGGATTAAAGTGTTTCAGGGTGGCATATGAAAATCCGCTTGGTTTGCGTAGGGAAACTGAAAGAAAAATATTTTGTCGATGCCGTAAAAGAGTACGAAAAGCGGTTGTCGCGGTTTTGCACCTTTGAAATTGTCGAAACGGAGGAGTGCTATCGCGGCACGCATCCGTCCGAGAGTGACGTCGAACGCATCAAAACGACGGAAGGGGCGAGGATTGCGGAAAAACTTCGCGGCAACGCCGTGTTGTTCGATCGGCGCGGAAAGGAAATTTCCAGCGAGGAACTGGCGGAGTTTTTGAAGGAAACGTTTCAAACGACGTCGGAATTGACGTTTGTCATCGGCGGCTCCTACGGGGTGGGCGACAATGTTTCCGAACGGTGTAAAACAAAAATTTCCTTCGGCAAAATTACGTATCCGCATCAGTTGATGCGTGTGATTGCGTGCGAACAAATTTACCGCGCGTTTATGATTAACGCCAACGCGGAGTATCACAAATAGGAACGCCTTTTTCCGAAAAAGCATATGATTCTTTGCCGATATGCGGCAAAATGTTTTTTCGGGGGCGGCAATGTTTACGTACGAACGGCTACAGGAATTGTTAACGCAACTACGCCGAACGGGCGTGGAAACGGGGTGGATCGGCAGGACGGAACTCGGCACGCCGATTCCTTACGTGTTTGTGGGGAGTCACGTCGGCAAATGCGTGTTAACGCAGGCGGCGATCCATGCGCGCGAACACATTACTTCCTGCCTTGCGGCGGAACAAATTCGCTATGCGCTAACCCACCCGCCGAAACGGGGCGGAATTTATTTTGTGCCGATGGTCAACATCGACGGTGTGCGGCTGGTCACGGAAGGGCTGAATTTTTTGCACGACGACGCGCGAAAAAAGTTTTTGCTTGCCGTCAACAGTAGTAGGGATTTTTCGCAATGGAAAGCGAACGTCAACGCGGTGGATTTAAACGTGAATTTCGACGCGCGTTGGGGCACGGGCAAAAGCAACGTGTTTTACGCATCCGCGGCAAACTACGTGGGAAAAGCCCCGTTTTCCGAGGCGGAAACGCAAGCCCTGCGGGATTTTACGTTGAGTGTGCGCCCTGCGGCAACGTTGTCGTACCACATAAAGGGCGAAATTGTGT
>CAKPPA010000088.1 GCA_934177025.1 uncultured Clostridia bacterium | reverse complement strand
ACTTGAGGATGCCCCTGCGGACTTGTTGATTTACGGCATGGGCGAAAAACCGATAAAGGAAATTTTGAGTTGTGCGCGGCAGGGGATTCCGTTAAAAAAACTTAAAGATATTCGCGGTACGGCATATTTGGAGCCGTACGAAAATCTGAGTAAGTCCGTAAAGGACAAGCTGGAAAACGGAAAAATCAGGACGATTCCTTCGTTTGAGGAAGTATCGTCCGACAAGCGGAAGTATGCGCAAGCCTTTCGCCTACAGCAGGAAAACACCGATTATCGCAACGCAAGCGTACTTGCACAAAAAACAGGCGAAAAATTTTTGATTGTTAACGCTCCGAGCGAGCCGTTAAGTCAGGAGGAAATGGACGAGGTGTACGCCTTGCCGTTTGAAAGGGATTATCATCCGTCCTACCGTGCGCTTGGCGGCGTAAAAGCCATCGAGGAAGTAAAATTTTCATTGGTAAGTCAGCGCGGGTGCTTCGGCTCCTGTAGTTTTTGTGCGTTGACGTACCATCAGGGACGTACCATTCAAAACCGCAGTCACGAATCTATTTTGGAGGAAGCGGTAAAACTGACCGAAATGCCGGATTTCAAAGGGTATTTGCACGACGTTGGCGGTGCGACCGCAAATTTTCGGGAGCCTTCCTGCGAATTGCAGAAAAAAAACGGGGTTTGTAAAAATCGTTACTGCATCGGCTTTCGGCCTTGCCCGAATTTAAAAGTTTCCCACAAGGATTATTTGGAGTTATTGCGCAAATTACGTGCATTACCAAAAGTAAAAAAGGTGTTCGTGCGTAGCGGAGTGCGATTCGACTACCTTATGTACGACAAGGACGATACCTTTTTTCGGGAATTAGTGCGGTACCATATCAGCGGGCAACTGAAAGTGGCACCGGAGCATTTGTCCGATTCTGTTTTAAAGCTGATGAACAAGCCGGCATCTTCCGTGTATATGCAATTTGCGGAAAAGTATCGGGAATTAAATCGTAAATATGGAAAAGATCAGTTTTTAGTGTTTTACTTGATTTCCGGCCACCCGGGTTGCACGATGAAGGATGCCGTTGCGTTAACGGAGTATTTGCATTCCATTCACTATATGCCGGAACAAGTGCAGGATTTTTACCCGACGCCATCTACCCGATCCACCACCATGTACTACACGGGGTTGGATCCGGACACCATGGAGGAAGTGTATTTGCCGACCGAAAGGGAAAAAATGCTACAGCGTGCGTTGTTGCAGTACCGAAAAAAGGAAAATTACGCAAAGGTCTGTGAAGCACTGCGTTTGGCAGGGCGGGAGGACTTAATCGGTTACGGCAAAAACTGTATCGTTCGCCCTTTGGCAAAACACGGTAAAACAAAAAAATCTTAATCACAAATTCGGACGGAAATCCCGTCCGTTTTTTATTGTTAGGATACCGTAATGTTAAATTTTTAGTACATTGGTTGATTCCTTTTTTAAGTCGTCGTGCGTATCGCTGTTTTTTTGCTAACAAATCCCGAAAATTGTTAATAAAGGATTTGCCTTTTCCATAAACTAACGTATGGCACTACAAACCTTAAAACAGGCGGAACTTCGCAAAATCTATCGCATCGTTGCCGTAAAGGACGGTGCGCTTTTGCGCTTGGCGGAATTGGGTTTTGTCGCCGGTACAACAATCGTTTTAAAAGCGATTGCACCCCTAAAACAAACCTATTTAATTGAGCTACGCGGGTACGAATTGGCAATTCGCTCCTCACTGGCGGATGCGATTTTGTTGGAGGAAGCTACGTGGAATTAATTTTGCTGGGGAATTCCAATGTCGGCAAAACGACATTTTTCAACTGCTTGACGCAAAGCGACGAGCACACCGGAAATTGGGCGGGTGTTACGATCGATGCTTTAAAAAGGCAAAGCGTAGGACTTCGTCAAAATGTTTTTGTCACGGATTTACCGGGGATTTATTCGCTAAATTGCTACTCGATGGAGGAAAAAACAGCGTATCGCTATTTAACCGAGCACCGTGCGCAAAAAGTTTTGAATTTAGCGGAAGCAAGCCGTTTAAATCGAAATTTGTATTTAACGTTGCAAGTTTTGGAAATGGGGCTTACCGTAGCCGTCGGTGTAAACATGACGGAGGAACTACGGCACAACGGCGGAAAAATCGATTGCAAAAAATTATCGTACGTGCTTGGCGTGCCAGTGTTTGCGGTGGATGCTCGCGAACGAACGGAAGTGTTGCATGCGGCGGAAGAATGTTTGCGTACGGAAAAATCAAATTTTAAAGCACCGTATTTGCAAGGGTATCCGTTTACGGCAATCGAAAAAATTTGTGCAAAGGAATTAACGCAATGTCCGAATCGGCAATGGGCGTTGGTACGGTTGTTTTTAGGGGAATTTTCGGATTTTCCGCAGTTAAGCGTCACACAAAAAAATCGGTTGAAGGAAATTCGAAAAAGTTTTGCATCGCCGGAAACGCACTTGGCACAACTACGCTATCGCTATTTGGATCACATTTTGAAAGGAATCTATTGCCCTCCGCAACGAACGCAAAAGTTTTCCGATCTTTTGTTTACCAATCGCATTTTTTGCGGGGCGTTTTTTCTTGCACTCTTTTTTGTTGGTTTTTACACGATTTTCGGCAGGTTCGGCATCGGCGGACTTTGCGCTACAGGATTACAAAAAGTTTTCGACGCGGTGAAAGGGGGGCTACAAAATTTTTGTAAACAAAATGCATTACCGCTATGGGTAAGTGCTTTTTTAACGGACGGAGTTTGGCAAGGGTTAAGCGGCGTCATCGGTTTTTTGCCTCAAATCGTGCTATTATTTGTGTTTTTGACGTTGTTGGAGGATAGCGGCTTGTTGGCACGAATCACGTTTTTTACGGACGGCATTTTGTCAAAAATCGGTTTAAGCGGAAAAAGCGTATTTACATTAATGATGGGGCTCGGTTGCAATTCTACTGCCATACTCACTTCGGGAAATTTGGAAAATAAATCACTGCAACGTAGGACGGTGCTTATGGTTCCGTTCGTTTCGTGTAGTGCAAAAATTCCGGTGTTTCTTGCGATTTTATCAATGTCCGGCAACACGTTCCCCGATTTCTTGATTCTTATGGGGTTGTACGGCTTCGGCATTCTTGTCGGTGCGCTTGTCGGACGATTGCTGATGCGATGGAGCGGCAAGACGACGGAAACAGAATACGTGTTTGAAATTCCTTTCCTTCGAAAACCGCAAAGAAGGCGTATTCGCAAAGTCATTACGGAAAACGTCAAAAACTTTTTACAACGGGTGGGGACGGTGCTTTTTGCCGTTGTTGTCATCGGGTGGTTTTTGCAAAACTTCGACTTTACGTTGCATTACGTCGGAAGCAATACGGAAAAATCCGTTTTAGGGGAAATCGGCAAACGTATTGCTCCGTTGTTTACTCCGATGGGCTTTGACGATTGGCGAATTTGTGTTGCTCTCCTTTTGGGTTTTGTCGCAAAGGAAGCCGTGGCAGGGAGCCTTTTCCTTTTGTTCCCGAACGGTTTTGTTTGGGCAACGCAAGGGACAATGGTTGCTTTGTTGGTTTACGTTTTGTTGTACGTGCCGTGTGTGGCGACGGTGGAAACAATCGCAAAAACTTGCGGTAAAAAAACAGCGGTTTTTTCAGTACTTTTAAATTTAACGGTTGCTTACGTGTGCGGAGTTTTAACGAATGTTGTGTTCGGGACTTTACCGAAATTGGATATTTCCTTCGTCATAGCGGGAATCAGTGTTGTTTTGCTGGTATTTTGCGTAGGTTTTGTGGTAAAATGTTTTCGTAAAAACCATTGTACAGGGTGCCCGAATGCAAAAATTTGTCATCAAAAAGGATACGGAACTTACGGCGTTTTTAATCGAACAGGGGTACGGCCCGTATCAAGTCAAAAAAATCATAAAAAATAAAGAGTGGAAGCGAAACGGCGTTCGTACGGATTCGGCGGTATTAAAAGTCGGCGACACGTTGGAAGTGTTTCGCGATGCGACTTCCGAACGCAAGTTTTACGACGTCCTTTTTGAAAATGACGAAGTCATTGTCGTTGACAAATTTTGTGGAATCGAAGTTTGCGGGGCGGACGGCGTCGAGGGAAAACTAAACCGCGATTACGGCCGGGTTTTTCCCGTGCATCGGTTGGATCGGAATACGCGAGGACTAACGATTTTTGCAAAAACCGACGAAGCAAAAAACTGCATGGAAAAGGCGTTCCGCGAGCATCGGGTGGAAAAAAAGTATACGGCAATTTTAGCAGGGATTCCTGCAAAAAAAGTTTCTTGCGAAAAGGCTTTTTTGTTTAAGGATGCAAAACAGAGCCGTGTTTTCATTTCGGAAAAACCGTCGGCGGGATATCGGCCGATTGAAACTGAATATCGAATTCTTAAAACGCAAGGGGATTTGTGCATGGCTGAAATCCGATTGATTACAGGCCGAACGCATCAAATCCGTGCGCATATGGCGTATTTGGGCTGTCCTGTGCTAGGCGACGGGAAATATGGTAAAAATGCGATAAATCGTGCTTACGGGCAAAAAGTTCAACAATTATGTTGTTCGGAACTACAATTTTCTTTTGAAAAGACCGAATTATTATATACTATTACAGACATAGTATTTCGAAGTAGGCAAATTTTAGCCTTTCCGAAGCGGATTAAAACCAAATGATGTAAAAACAATTCTTTTTTTTGCAGAGCCGTGGAGGCGTTGCGAAGTTCGAAAGGAAGCCTCTTACCGGCGGATTTGGGAACAATATTGTAAAGGGAACAAAAAAGTAAATTTTTCCTTGAAAAATCAGTTGTATTCTTTTAAAAACTGTGTTATAATCCGTTTTGTTCGCGGGAGTGGCTCAGTGGTAGAGCGTTGCCTTGCCAAGGCAAATGT
>CAKPPA010000087.1 GCA_934177025.1 uncultured Clostridia bacterium | reverse complement strand
CAGGAGATGTATGAATTTTTCTTATAGAGTAATCAAACAGGATCGGCACACCGGCGCGCGCGTCGGGGAATTAACAACGCCGCACGGCGTCGTGCAAACGCCGATTTTTATGCCCGTCGGCACGCAGGCCAGCGTAAAAGCGGTGTTGCCGAAAACGTTGGAGGAACTGAATGCGCAAATCGTTTTGTCCAACACTTATCATTTGTACTTGCGCCCTGGGGCGGAAATCGTTGCAAAAGCAGGCGGATTGCATCGGTTTATGAATTGGAATCGCCCGATTTTAACGGATAGCGGCGGCTTTCAAGTGTTTAGTTTGGCGCAATTACGCGATATTACGGACGACGGCGTAACGTTCCATTCGCATATCGACGGATCCGCGCATTTGTTTACGCCGGAACGAGTGATGGAAATCGAAAATCTGTTAGGGGCGGACATCATTATGGCGTTCGATCAATGCACGCCTTACGGTTGCTCGCAAACGGATGCGGAAATTGCAATGCGGCGTACGTTGCGGTGGTTGGATCGTTGTGCCAAGGTGCAGAACAACGAAAATCAAATGCTTTTTCCGATTGTGCAAGGAAACATGTATCGTTCGTTGCGAGAGGAAAGTATTAAAAACACACTGCCTTACGCCAAGTGCGGTATTGCTATCGGTGGATTATCCGTTGGGGAACCGAGCGAAATTATGTACGAAATGCTGGATGCGCTGTATCCTTACTATCCGGAACACATGCCTCGTTACTTGATGGGGGTAGGTAGCCCCGATTACATTTTGGAAGGCGTACTCCGTGGAATCGACATGTTTGACTGCGTGTTGCCAACGCGCATCGCTCGTAACGGAACGGCAATGACGTCGCAAGGCAAAGTGGTAGTACGAAACGCCGTTTACAAAGAGGACTTTTCGCCGCTCGATTCGTCCTGCGACTGCTACACTTGCCGTAATTTTACAAAAGCATATCTGCGTCATTTGATTAATGCCGATGAAATTTTAGGGGCATCTTTGCTGAGTATTCACAATATTCGGTTTTTGTTAAAATTGGCGGAAGATATTCGTGCTGCGATTATGGACGATTCGTTTTTGGATTTTCAGCGGGAATTTTACCGAAAATATTACGATAAATCAATTTAACGGTTGATTTAATGCACAACATAGGATATAATTTAAAAAAAACTTTGCAAAGTGAGGAGTAAAATATGCAAAATTTTTTGATGTTTGAAGATCCGACTACTACCGGCGGAGGATCCGTTTGGTCGATTGTCATTATGATTGCTTTGGCGGTGATGATGGTTTTAGTGTTCATTCTCCCGCAATCCAAGCAGAAAAAGAAAGCGAAGGAAATGCTGTCGAAAATGGCCGTGGGCGACACTTTAACAACGGTTGGCGGCATTGTCGGAGTGATTAAGGAAATTAACGATGCGGAAGGCACGTTGATCATCGAAACGGGAAGCGGCGAAAATAAAACGACGATGAAAATCATTCGCGGTGCTGTGTACCAAGTAGCATCGAAAGTTGCGGACGACGGCATGGTGGAAGTCGTGGACGAAAACTACACGGAAGTCGTCGGGGAAGCACCGGTTATGAAAAAAGTAAAAAAGGAAGAAGTGTCGAAAGCAAAAGACGAAACTTCGCAAAAAGAAGAAAAGCCGGAAGAAAAATAGCATAATCACAAAAACCTCCGAATAGGATACAACAAACGATTCGGAGGTTTTTTATGGAAAACGCGAAAACATCTACCGTGGCTGAAATCCTAAAAGGAACTTTAATTTCGGTAGTCGTCTCTTTAATTTTAGTATTGATTTTTGCCGTAATTGCAAAATTTTGCACGTTAAAAACGGAAATTTTTCCTTTTGTCAACGAAGCGATTAAGGCGATTAGTATTTTTGTCGGGGTTTTGTTTGCCGTGAAGGAACCATCGAAAGGGTTTTGGAAAGGGATGCTGATCGGGATGTTGTTTACCGTGGTTTCTGCCGGGATTTTTGCTTTACTCGGTGGAACATTTTCAGGGACAGGCATCCTACTCGATCTCGTAATCGGCACGGTTGTAGGCATCATTGCAGGAATTGTTGCGGTAAACCGAAAAAATAATAGGCGAAACGGTTGAAAAAATGTCAAAATAAGGTTATAATATAAAAAATCTTATGGAGGCAAGTATGAAACACGTTCAGACGGTAGTGAAGTTGAACAAAAATATACCGGCAAAAAACAGCGGTTGTGGCGAATGCAGATCCAGTTGTCAATCCGCCTGCAAAACGAGCTGCACGGTAGGCAATCAGGAGTGCGAACAACGCATCAAAATCAGATACACAAACAAATAACAACAAAAAAGCAAAGAGCAGTTTCGTGACTGCTCTTTTTGCGGTTAAGGGAAAAATTATGATACATTCATTTCAAATAAACGGCGAATATATGGCTTACGATATCGAAAGCGGTAGCCTTTTTTTTACGGATCGGCTTTGTTATGACCTTTTGAACGGCGGAGACCTTAGCGGTTATTCTGCCGCCGAAGTTGCGGAAGCAAAAAAGGAGTTGGATTCGTTAAAAAGCGAGGGCTGCTTTGACGCTTGCGCAGCGGAAATCGGACCGTTGGAAAAAGGGCAGGAAATCAAATCGCTTTGCCTGCATATCAGCCACGATTGCAACTTGCGCTGCGGCTACTGTTTTGCGGACGAAGGCAGTTATCACGGCAAACGTGAAATGATGAGTTTCGAAGTCGGTAAACATGCCGTTGATTTTTTGATTCGCAACAGCGGAAAACGAAAAAATTTGGAAATGGATTTTTTCGGGGGCGAGCCGTTAATGAATTTTGCGGTTTTGCAACAGATTGTGGATTACGCAAAAGCGGAAGCCAAAAAACACGGCAAAATTTTTAAATTTACTACAACGACCAACGGGGTTTTGCTGAATCGTGAAGTCAGCGACTACCTCAATCGGGAAATGGACAACGTCGTGTTGAGCCTTGACGGGCGAAAGGAAGTTAACGACGCTGTTCGTAAAACCGCAAACGGAAAGGGTAGTTTTGATTTAATTTTAGACAATTTCCGTTATTTTCGTTCCGTACGCGGGGACAAAAGCTACTTCGTTCGCGGAACGTACACGGCGAAAAACCCAGATTTTGCAAAGGACGTGACGTTCCTTGCGGATCAGGGTTTTGACCAAATTTCCGTTGAACCGGTTGTTTTACCGAAAGAGCATCCGTTGGCAATTCCGGACGACATGCTGGGGCAATTGTGCGCCGAATACGAAAAATTAGCATTGCTGTATTTGGAACGACGTAAAAATCCGGAAACTTGGTTTAGCTTTTTCCACTTCAACGTCAATCCGGAAGCGGGGCCTTGCCTAAAAAAATGTTTGGTCGGTTGCGGAGCGGGAGGCGAATATCTCGCTGTTGCTCCAAACGGCGAAATTTATCCGTGCCATCAATTTGTTGGCGAAAAGGACTTTTTGATGGGTAACGTTTTTGACGGCACCTTGCGTTCGGACATTCGGCAAAAGTTTTTGGAAACGAGTTTGTTGACGAAACCGAAATGCAAAAACTGCTGGGCAAAATATCACTGCAGCGGCGGTTGCAACGCAAACGCCGTACATTACAACGGGGACATAAATGCTCCGTACGAACCTGCGTGTGAGCTTATGAAAAAGCGTTTGGAATGTGCTTTGTACGTTTACGCAAAGGAAAGGAGTACAAACAATGATTAAATCGTTGCGCGGAAAAAGCCCGAACTTCGGAAAGCATTGCTACGTTGACGAAACCGCTTACGTTTGTGGGGACGTTACGACGGGCGAAAACTGCATGATTTGTCCGTACGCGTCGATTCGCGGAGACATTAATTCCATTACGATCGGCAACAACTCCAACGTGCAGGAGTTTGCTTCGTTGCACACACGAACGGACAATCGTTTATGTATCGGCAACAACGTAGTTATCGGCCACGGCGCAATTCTACACGGCTGCACCATTCAGGACAACTGCATTATCGGCTCCGGTGCAATCATTATGGACGGCGTTACGGTGGAAAGCGGATGCATCATAGGGGCAGGCACGGTAGTTGCCGGTAAAAAAAAGATTGCGGCAAATCAGGTCGTCATCGGCAATCCGTTTCGTTTGTTACGAATGGCTACGGAAGCGGACAAAAAGGAAATCGCTTTGAACGTAAAAGAGTACGTCAACCTGATTGACGACTATCTGGAAGAAAAATAGCAATTTTTCATTGTTTTGTGGTAGGTTTTTGCCGGAATATATTGACGAATCGGCGGAAAAACTATATACTTGAAAAGTATCTGTGAAGGAGGCTAACTCGTAGATGAGCAAGAAAAAGTCCATCATATGGCTTATCGTAATTTCTCTGATCATTGTTTTTGTCGGAGTATTTTCGGTAATCCCGTCTTTTGCGGTAGGCGTATATGATTATAAGTCCCCGCTTAGTCAGATCAAACTTGGGTTGGATCTGCGTGGGGGCGTTTACGTAACATTCGAAGCGAAAACGACGGATGACGAAGGCAAGCCGATCGAAAATTTCGATCAAGTTTTGGCAGGAACTGCCATGAGCATTCAAAAACGTTTGACGGCGAAGGGCTTTACCGAAGCAGTCGTAACGGTGGTGAACGACACGAATCTTCGCGTGGAAGTGCCGGACGTCGGTTCGGACGAGATTTTCGATATCCTCGCAAAACCGGCAAAATTGACGATTCGCGTAAAGGATAAGGAAACGGGTGCGATTGCGTTAGATCCGGCAAACATTTCGTCGGCAAGCGCATACTTGGATTCGGATTCGAACACTTGGGGCGTGCAATTGACGTTGAACAGTGCCGGACAAAACCAAATCAGTAAAGCAACGAAAAACTTGACTTACGGTACGGACAAAATTTACTTCATTTTGGATGGTGAAGTGATTAGCGAACCGACCGTACAAGGGCACATTACAGGCAAATACAG
>CAKPPA010000086.1 GCA_934177025.1 uncultured Clostridia bacterium | reverse complement strand
CAAAAAGACTTGCTTGGTTAAAAGCAAGTCTTACGTGCGCCGACGAAAAACGTAGCCGCCGTGGTGCGAATGACAGGACTTGTAAGGAGCGGTAGCGACGGAATAGCGTAGAAGGCTTTTTTGTGCCTTCGGAGCGTTACAAACAAGTTTGAAGTACGGACGGAGCGCGAAGGCGGCAAGAAAACGGAAGGCATACAAAAAGACTTGCTTGGTAAAAAGCAAGTCTTATGTGTGCCGACGAAAAACGTAGCCGCCGTGGTGCGAATGACAGGACTTGAACCTGCACGGCTGTGAACCACTAGAACCTGAATCTAGCGCGTCTGCCAATTCCGCCACATTCGCATATGAAATTTTAATTTGGTGCGATGAGCGGGACTTGAACCCGCACGGTGTATCCATACGCCCCTCAAACGTACGCGTCTGCCAGTTCCGCCATCATCGCAAAACCGAATTGCCAACAGATTATAACGAATTTTTTTTCTTTTGTCAAACTTATTCCGCTAACATATCGTATAAATTCGAAAAAACATTTGCCGCCTTTTCCTCCCACTTTTTGTACATATACTCCGCTGTGGAACGGTTCGGGACGTTGAGCGTAATTTCCAACACTTGCTCCGTCGGATCGATGATTTTTAAAATCACATTGTACGTGCCGTCCGGATTTTTGCGGTAGTCGGAAAAATACTCCTGCTTGCGGCGGTAATTCATGCGGCTTTGTTTGATCACGGTGGAAACGGCTTCCCGAAGGCTTGCCGGAATCCGGACAAAAAAGTGAGCCAAGCACACCCTCCCCTCCGGCGTGATGGTGTAAAGCGGTTCGACTCCGGCATCCTGATTGTTTTGGAAAATAAACGATGCATCCAAAAGTTGCGAAATCGCCTCTTTACAATCCATATATGTGATCCAATTGTTGGAACTGCAACACAAATCCAAAATTGTGGTTTCCGACAACGGCATTTCCATTTTGTCGAAAACGAACAAAAGCAACAACTTGTTTTGCGTGCTGTCCGAAGTTACCGACTGCATACCTTCTCCTTTGTAGAATTTCGAATCAAGCGATAAATCAATGCGTTCCTAAACGATGAAATACCGCAATTCGTTCAACAAATCCTCACAATCGTCGCTGTGAATTTCCATGATGATCGGTTTGTTGAGATCCAGCGAAAAAATTCCTAAAATGGATTTTGCATCCACAACGAATCGGCCGCTTTTTAGATCGATGTCGTAAGGATACTTGGAAACTATGTTGACGAAAACTTTTACGTTTTCCGCAAATTGCAGGTTAATTTTGACGGATTTCATGCTGTTCCTCCTTTTTTTCGATCCGTTTGATACTCGATATTGAATTTATTATACAATAAGAATTCGCGTTCTTCAAGTTATTTTCCGCATTTCTTTGTAAGATTCGCCTTTCCGCGCGTTCCGACTTTTGAAAATTGACGCAAAGCATTGCAAAGAAAAATCGTTTATGCTACAATCCGATTATGAACACACAAGAAAACGAACTGAACCTGTTTACCGAAAAAATCAACGACTTAATCGAATGCAAATTCATTTTGTCGGAAATTCGCCTGTCCGCGCTGTTAAAAGCGTTGGTAACCATGCCGGTTGTGGTGCACACCGTGCAATCCGTCGGCGAAACGTTTGACTACGCCGCGGAATACAAGCGCGCCGTGGTGGGCGTTTTGACCGAGGACGGCAAAAAAATTAAATTTCAGTTGCCGAAGGATCGCACGAAATTGTTTGTGTTCGTGTTTTGCCTGCTGACGGAATTTGACAGCGGAAAACGGAGTTTCAACAAGTTTTTAAGCGAATATTTTTACGATGCGGACATTAACGAAAGTTACGCCGCGTTTGCCGAAGAAGTGCTAAAACCGTTTAAACGCGCAGGGCTCGGCATTTTGCGCAACATCGACCCCGAAAGTTTGAATCAGGAGCCGTTAAAGGAAGGCGAAAAGTTTTTTACCGCCGAACCGATTTACATCAACAGCGAAATTTTTGACGCCATGATTCAAACGCTGAACAAACTGTACGAACACGTGAACGGCGAAATCCTCGGGACGCAACGGGAAACGGACGACGCTTCGGAAATGATCCTTGCGCTGAAAAACGCCATTCTTTTGAAAAATCCGAAACTCATTAAACTGATGTGGATCGGATTTCACAACACCGTGTCGAAACTGCGGATTACCGAAACACCGGTAAAACGAATGCACGCCCTACTGGAGAGTGCAAACCTTGTTTAAAGTGAAAAAAGGAAGCCTTTCGTTTTGGAAAGGCTTTTTTGTTTTTACACACCTTTTGCGTAAACTCAACCGTTTGAAAAATTTTGCCAAAAAAAGAACTTTTCCGTTTGAAAAAGCGGGCGGGAGCACTCCGCACCGCTTTTTCAATGTTCGCTTTTGTTCGTTGTTACAACGTTCAATTGCCGTTTGTTTTTATGCATTCGATTTCTGTTTGTTTTTACGCATTCGATTTCTGTTCGTTTGGAAAAATTCGATTTTCGTTTGCTTTACGACATTCGATTGTCGTTTGTAAGCCCTAAACTAATCATTAGGGCGTTGTTTACTTTTTTTAGTATTTCCGGCGGTAATTCGCCGATTTTTGCCTTTAGCCGTCGTTTGTCGATCGTGCGGATTTGCTCCAAAAGGACAACGGAGTCCTTCGGTAAACAAAATTTTCCCGCCTGCAACTCGATGTGCGTGGGCAGTTTTGCTTTGTTGATTTTGCTCGTCGTTGCTGCGGCGATGACCGTCGGGCTGTATTTGTTGCCGACGTCGTTTTGCAACACCAACACGGGGCGAATGCCGCCCTGCTCGCTGCCTACGACCGGACTGAGATCGGCATAGTACAATTCCCCTCGTTTAATCATAAATCACGCTCCGATCGTCCCTTACTGTAGTTTATGAAATTATGTAGCCCTAACGTGCGACGGAAAAAGTGTTCCCCCTTTTTTGCGATTTATGCGCCTACTTGTCAATTTTTGCCACGGCAATTGCAAGTGCCGCCGTGTGGGAAATGCTGACGGACAGGGTTTTGCCCAATTTTGCAAAAATTTGTTCCGCCTGCCGATGCAACACCGCCACGGGTTGACCGAATTCCGTGTGCAAAATTTCCACGTCCTTTAACGCCACGCCGTTGCCGATGCCCGTACCCAATGCTTTTAGGACGGCCTCCTTTGCGGCGAACAATCCCGCAACGCTGGTTAGCGCATACTTACGCTCCGCAAGATACGCCCGCTCCGCCTCCGTAAACACCTTAAGGCAAAATTGCGGCAACGTTTCCTTCCCGAACCGTGCGACTTCCACCACGTCGACGCCGATCATTTTTCCACCGCCTTTAACACGCTTTGGCGCGTGACTTCCGCAGCCGCCGCCAAAAGTTGATGAAAGTTTGCCTGCTTTTCGCACGTTGCCAACGCAAACATCGTGTCGCCGTCGTACATCGTGTGTACGGGGCGAATGGAAAGCGTTAAACCGTCCTGCGCCGATTCCGCCAGTTTGTTTGCCTGTTCCCGCGTTAAAACGGCGTTTGTGAGAATACACCCAATGGTGGTGTTTGTCCCCGTTGGGGCGGAAGTTTCGCTGTTTAGCATGATTTGGAAAGTATCCGCAAACCCTGCCGACGTGCGTGCGCCGGCAATCGTTTTGCCGTCGTGGAACAAATCGTACACTTCGCCCATGGCGTTGACTGCCGTAACGCAACCTACGTACACGCCGTTTTCCAATTGCATTTCCGCATAGCCTACGCCGCCTTTCGAGGCGTGCTCCATGCCTAAAATTTTGCCGACCGTGGCACCCGTGCCTGCACCGACGCTGCCCGTTTCCACCCGTTCGGATGCCGCACGGCAAGCGGCATACCCTGCCTGTTTGTTCGGATACGAAAACTTGCCGTACTCGAGGTCGAACAGCACTGCGCCGCACACAATCGGCACGCGATAGTTGCCTGCCGAATAGCCGATGCCCTCCTCCCACAGATACTGCATGACACCGTCGCACGCTTCCAGTCCGAACGCACTGCCGCCGCTCAACACGACCGCATGGATTTTTTCGACCGATTTGCACCCACGAAGTAAATCCGTTTCGCGCGTCCCCGGGGCACTGCCACGCACGTCCACCCCACCGACGGCACCGCCCTTCGCCAAAATTGCCGTGACACCCGTTTTGTTGATTTTATCCGTGAAATGACCCACCAAAAAACCTTTCATTCGAAATCCTCCGTTTCCCAATCGAACCGACGCAGTACCGACGAAACCGTTTCCGCCGAAAAGCCGCGCGCACTGAGATGCCGATAAAGTTTTGCTTTTGTCGGCCTATCCTTCGGTTTGTTTTTTAAATACTTTTCCGCAAGTTTTACCGCCGTTTCCGCATCCTCCTGCGTAGACTCCAAAACCTCGTCCACCGTGGTGCGATCCACGCCTTTTTGCAGTAGTTCCATGCGAATGCGGAATTTCCCCTTGCTGTGCAACGCATTTTCGGTAAAGCACGAAGCGTAATCGACGTCGTCCAAATAGCCGTACCTTTTTAATTTGGCAATCGCCGGAACAACGGCCTCCTCGGCAAACCCCTTGGAAAGAAGATACTCCTTCATTTGTTTTTCCGTTTTTAAGTACTTTTCGAGGAGCGAAAGCGCACGATCGAACGCCTGTTGCGTTTCGCTTTCGCGAAGGATTTCCTCCAACCGCACTTCGCTTAACTCCTCGCCGATTTTCAGCCGATACGTCAGTACGCTGACTTTGGTTAGCGTGCAACGATACTCCCCCTCCAAAAACAGTTGCACTTTGTCCTTGCGTTTGCCCGTTTTTAAATCCGTAATGAGTGCCATTCGCTTCCCTCCGCTATCATAACATTGTTTTTGTGCCTTTTTGCCGAAAACTGCCAAAAAAAGAGGTTCCCGCAACCTCTTTTTAAAAACACTCCCATTTTTCGCCCTGCCACTGCGGCAGCACTTTGCCGCCCGTTGCATTGCGCAATGCGATTTCAAATTCGTTTTGTGCGCTGTACGGCACCGACAC
>CAKPPA010000085.1 GCA_934177025.1 uncultured Clostridia bacterium | reverse complement strand
GTTGCTCCTATTAACGGAAAAGAAAACCTCCTGCCTCCTTTCGGCGGCGGTGTTGTCGGCGGCGCAAAACGCCCAAGCACCGGAAGGGGATGTAACCCTTTTGCGGGAGTGGAGCGTTTTGTTCGGCAAAGCCTTTCAAATGAAGGACGATTTGTTCGATGCCGATCGTGAGGCACAAAAACTAACCTTTGTTTCGTTTTACGGCAAGGAAAATGCGCAAGCGCAATTAATGCAAGCAACGGAGCGGCTCGTTTCGCTGGCAGATGCCTTAAGTCGTCCCTTCCCGCTCCTAAAACAAGCGGCGCAATTCAACTTACGGCGCGAAAAATAACGCCGCAAAGCAAAAACAACGCCTTATTTACGGCATCTTTGGCAAAAAGGAGCCGAATATCGGGTAATTTTGCTGTTTTTTACGCAACTTTCAGGGGAATTTTCGCGATTTCGCGTTTTTTTCAAAAATTTCCCATTTTTTTGCAAGTTGTGCTTTTGAAAAAAATATGATATAATGTAGAAAATCGGTGGTGCAGTATTCTAGTCAGATACTTTTGCTTTGAAGGCGAGGCTAAACTATCGTCAAAGGGCATATCGATGAAGTTTCTTGTGCCGGCTTTCGTTGCCCAAACGAGGGTCAGTGCTGGGAGTTAAGAATTTTGGGTAAGCAGTAATGGCATACCGCCTAACCCATAATTCGTGGAGACTTAAGAAGGTGACACACAAGTGCTTACTACTTAAGGGGAAACCTGCTATGCGGTGAAAGCTGTGTACAGTGTAGCCTGTTTTGCGTGGTGCGAAGGGATTCGGGGTTCACGTTGGAAAGTATTCCGGCCGAAGAAAATCAATGTTTGCCTGATGAAATTCGTATTGCAAAAGAAACTAGAACCAAGGGTGTCTGCAAAGGAAAACTTCTAGACTGCATTTCGGTAATTCGGGGATTATAGTACGGTCTGAGTGGCGATTCAGTTGCGTGCGTGGCAACATCACGCTGCGGATTTTAAAAGGAAACTGCCCGTTCGGCGACGATGGGTAATGCGCAGGGAAATCCTACTGAACCTATGCCGTAAGGTTTATCCGAATTATCACCACCTTTTTTTTATTTTTAAAAATGGAGTAACTATGTCGAAAATCAGCGACGACAACGGAAAAGCAACCGGAAAAAAGGACGAAAAAATCAAAACGGAAAAGGCTTCCAAGGAACGGGAGAAAAAAAAGAGCCACGTCCGTTGGATTTTTACGGTTTTAATCCTAACTTTAGTATTGTCGTTTTTGTTTAGTTTAGGTTCCGAATTGGTGCTCTCTAACGCACACGTTGCGGTAGCGTACGCTATCGTCGTGCTGTTAGTAGCCATCAGCATCGTGTTCGATATGATCGGCACTTCGTCCGCGGCATGCGACATCGAGCCGTTTTTGTCCATGGCGGCACGCAAAGTGCGCGGGGCGAAAAAGGCGATGAAACTGGCAAAAAATGCCGAAAAGGTTTCGTCCATCTGTTCGGACATCATCGGGGATATTTGCGGTATTGTCAGCGGTGCCTGCATGGCAACCATTGTTGCTATGCAATTTTTAAAGGAAGGGGCATCGGGCACGCAGGAAGTGCTTATCAGCGTGTTGTTTAGTGCAGTGCTTTCCGCCGTTACGGTTACGGGCAAGGCATTGGGCAAGCGGTTTGCCATCAACAATGCAAACGGCGTTATTTTTGCCGTAGCAAAAGTGTTGTCGGTGTTTGAAAGAAAGGAAAAAAATAAATGATTCTGGAAAACGTTCACGGCACGTCCGATTTAAAAAAATTGAATGAAAAGCAACTGGAAACGTTGTGCGACGAATTGCGCACTTTTTTAGTTGACTCGGTTTTTCGGACGGGAGGTCACCTTGCGTCGAATCTCGGCGTGGTGGAGTTGACCGTAGCCTTGCACTACGTTTTCGACGAAACGGATCAAATTCTTTGGGACGTCGGTCACCAAAGTTACGTACACAAAATTTTAACGGGTCGTAAGGATAAGTTCGACATGTTGCGCCAAAAAGGAGGGATCAGCGGCTTTTCCAATCCGGACGAGTCCCCGCGCGATCCGTTTTTCACCGGTCACAGCGGCACGGTCGTGTCCTCCGCCGTGGGGCTTGCCGCGGCAAGGGACTTGCAGGGGGAGGATTACCGCATTGTCGGCGTCATTGGGGATGGCAGCCTAACCAACGGGCTTACGTACGAAGGGCTAAACAACGTGTCGGGTCGCAACATGTTGTTAATTTTAAACGACAACGAAATGTCCATTTCCCGCAACGTAGGCAGCGTCACGCGCAATCTTTCCAAATTACGCGTCGGCAGGCGTTATCTCGGGTTTAAGCGCGGCATCAAACGTTTTATCGGCAAAATTCCGCTACTCGGCAAACCTTTGCTGAAATTCGGCCGCTGGATCAAGCGTTCGCTAAAATTCCTGTTTTTAAACAACTTGTTTTTCGAAAACTTCGATTTAAAGTACGTGGGGCCAATCGACGGGCACAATTTAAAGGACTTAATCAGCGTGTTCCGCCAAGTAAAAAAAGGCATCGACAAACCCGTACTGCTTCATATTTTAACAAAAAAAGGCAAAGGCTTTGCCGAGGCGGAGCGTGCGCCGCAACTGTACCACGGGATTTCCAACGAACCTGCGGAAAAAGCAACGTATTCGGATGCGGCAGGCAAAACGCTGTGCGAGTTGGCGGCGGAAAACGAAAAAATCGTGGCAATTACGGCGGCAATGTCGCTTTCCACGGGGCTAAGCGAATTTTCCAATCGCTTTCCGGAACGGTTTTTTGACGTCGGCATCGCCGAAGCCCACGCCGTAACGTTTGCGGGCGGACTCGCAAAAGGGGGCTTGTTGCCGTTTTTTGCGGTGTATTCCACGTTTTTGCAACGCGCTTACGACTCGGTGTTGCACGATTTGTGTTTGCAAAACGCGCATGCGGTGCTATTGCTCGATCGCGCAGGCTTCGTCGGCGGCGACGGCAAAACGCACCAAGGGCTGTTTGATCTCAGCTATTTGTCCTCCTTGCCGAATTTGAAAATTTATACGCCTTGTTCCGAGCAGGAACTTCAGGCGCAAATGCGCGCGGCCGTTGCGGAAACAGGCGTTGTTTGCATTCGCTACCCCAAAGGGGCGGACGTTTGCGCCGTTCCCGTTTCCCCGTGCGGCTGGCAGGAACTTCGCAGCGGCAAGGACGGCAGCATTTTCGCCGTAGGCAACCGCATGACGGCGGAAGCATTGCAAGCGGCACAACGGCTGGAGCAAAAAGGGCTTTCGTTGCGTGTCGTTGCCGTCAATTGCATCAAACCTTTGGACGAAAAAAGTTTAAACGCCGCAACGGGTGCGATTTTCACCATGGAGGAAAACGTGCAAAACGGCGGATTCGGCAGTGCCGTCTCCCTGTACTTTGCGCCTTGCGGGCGGCAAGTCGTGCCGTTTGCCGTACCCGACCGCTTTATTAAGTGCATGAGCGTGGCGGAGCAAATCCGCGATTGCGGGCTGGACGGCGAAAGCGTTGCGGCAAAAATCGAACAGACGCTACGCCCGAACGGGGTTTAAACGCCAAACGGCGGAACGAAAAACGTGCGTTCGGTAAAAAACGAACTTCCGTTTATGCGGTTACAGCGGTAATAAAGGACTAGGGTAAGTGGTAAAAACAAATTCGGTGTTTTCCCGTTTTTCGCGGGACAAAAAACACCGAATAATTTTTTCGAAAAGAATTGAATATTTATAAATTTTATAGTAAAATATAAAAACAATATGCAAAGTGAAGGAATACGGGATTTTTGAAATGAAAATCGGAATTTACAGGAATTTTTCCATCGAACAAAGCGAAGTCGTAATGCTCGCCTTTGTTGAGGAAGCAAAAAAGCAAGGGTTCGAAATTTTTACCATGGAAAAAATCGACGGTTGCACAACGGTGGAAACAATGAAGGACTTGGCAACGCAAAGCGACGTCATCGCCGTATTCGGCGGGGACGGCACCGTGCTGTCCGTTGTTCCTTATGCGTCGCGCAGCGACGTGGCAATCCTTGCGGTCAATGCGGGGCATTTGGGCTTTTTGACGGAAATCGAGCGGACGGAAATTTCCGTTGCGCTCCAAAAGTTAAAGGACGGCAACTATTCCGTGGACGTGCGCCACATGTTGCGAGTGTCCTACGGCAAACGCTCGGCACACGGGTTAAATGACGTGGTTTTCATGCGGGAAACGCGCAATCACACCACCAAACTCACGGCGTATCTCGACGGGGCGTTTGTCGACACCTTTTCGGGCGACGGAATCATCATCACCACGCCTACCGGCTCCACGGCGTATTCGTTGGCGGCAGGCGGGCCGATTTTAAGCCCGAATTTACGTGCAAACGCATTGGTGCCGCTGTGCGTGCATTCGCTGTACAATCGTCCCATTGTGTTTAGCGAAACCGAAACGCTTACCGTCGAAGTCAACGGCAAAGGCGTCCTGTTAATGGTGGACGGCAAGGAAGTGCTAAAATGCAGCGAGGGCGAGCGATTCACGGTGGACAAATCCACGCGGTACGCCAAATTCGTGCGATTCAATCCGTCGGATTTTTACTCACGCTTATTTCAAAAACTAACGCAATGGAACACAGGTCGGGGGAGATAACATGTTAAGAAGCAATCGTCAATCAAAAATTTTGGAAATCATCAATTCCAACGATGTGGAAACGCAGGAGGATTTGGTCAACCGCTTGGCAAAAGCGGGCTACAAGGTAACGCAGGCAACCATTTCGCGTGACATCAAGGAATTAGGGCTGGTCAAAACGCAGTCCGAGTCGGGCAAATACAAGTACACCACCGTAAAAACCATGGATTTCAAAATATCCAACAAATTTATCAACGTCTTTCGCGAGGCAGTCATTTCGCTAGTCGTCACCAACAATTTGCTGGTCATCAAAACGCTTGTCGGCAGTGCGAATGCCGTCGCCATGGTGGTGGATCAAATGAACCTGCCGGAACTTTTGGGTTCCTTGGCGGGGGACGACACGTTGCTGCTCATTGCGGCCAACGA
>CAKPPA010000084.1 GCA_934177025.1 uncultured Clostridia bacterium | reverse complement strand
CGCGGTGATGTCCTCGCCGTTGAACAAAATTTTGCCTTCCGTCGGCTTTTCGATCCCCACAATCAATTTTGCAAGGGTGGATTTTCCTCCGCCGTTCGGCCCCGTAATGACGGAAAAACTTCCGTCCTCCACCGTTAGGTTGATGTTTTTTAAAATTTCTTTCGTTTTTCCCGCATCTTCCACACGGAAGGACACGTTTTTTAGCTCCAGCATTGTTCTTTTATTCTCCCAAAGGTTCTGTTTCGTCGCAAACGTCGGCACCTTCCCCGCAACGACAAGGGAACGCATACACCGGCGCACATTGTTTCATCATTTCCATAAATTGAAAAAGCATTCGTTTTTCGTCCGCTTTCAGCGACTGCAAAAAGCGACAAAGCCGATCCGCCGTCGCTTCGTAGTAGGCCTCGTGCTCCGTCCGAAGGCTTTTTCCGCTTGGCGTCAGGCTAAAATATTTTTCCTTTTTGTTCGTTTCGCTACGCATCGGTTCAATCCAGCCTTTTTCCTGCAAGCGCGCACACATTTGCGTTACCGCACTTTTGGAAGTGCCGCACTTTGCCGACAATTCCGAAACGTTCGCCCTCGGATACGCCTCGATTTTTCGCAAAAGGTCGATTTCCGCACGGTAAAGCAACTGCCCGTCCTTCGCCTGCCACGGCACGTTCCGCGCCGCCGTCACGGCGTTTAGCATTTCAAAAAACTTTTCCGCAATTTCACACTGCATTTTTTGCTCCTTAGCCGCCTTATTTTACCCCTACAGCCTTTTCCCCGTCAACCATTATTAAGCTACTTAACAAAACAGAATTCAAACTCCCCCGCAATGAGGTAAACCCACACGAAAAGCGACCTCTCGCAGGGCATTACTATTACCGAATGTTTCCCGACGAAAGCGAATCATTCCTTTTGTCGTGCCGAATTTTTAGCATTTTGATAAAAACTTTTTGCAAACAATTCGGAGTAAAAAACAGGGCTAGCGAACGTTTCGCTAGCCCTGTTGAATTTTTTCCGTTTTTAACGGTTTATGTTTTTCGTTTTCCGTTTTTTAAGGTTTCGGTTTTTCCTTTTTCCGTTTTTTAACGGTTTATTTTTACCTATTACACGGTTAAATTTTTTCCGTTTTTTTAAAGGTTTAAGTTTTTTCGTTTGCCGGTTTTAACGGTTTCGGTTTTTCTTTTTCTTTGGTGGTGGCTTGTCAACGGTTTAGCGAAAGTTTTTAAAGTTTTTTAAAGTTTTTTAGTCTACGGTTTTTATTTTTTCAATCAGTTTTCGTACCTGTATTTAAGTTCTTCCTCGTCGCTATATTCCGTATTCAACCATTCTATAGTTTCATCAGGCGTCGAAATCCGCACCTCGCCGTCCTTTACTAATACCATATACGGCAATCCGCAATACATTCCTTTTCCTTGCTTCGGGACATAAACTTCATATCCTTTCCAATCTCTATATTTTTGGAATTTCTTGGTGCCAAACTCTTCTTCTATAAAATCTTTTATTTGCTTTTCTTCCATCGTTTTTTTGCTCCTTTCATAATTGCATCGCAAAAATGTTCGTCCATTCTGTACTCCGTTAAGTCCGATAACTGCACATATTTTGCCTTGTTGAAAAAGTCTGCTATATCTTTCCCTTTATACACTTGATTGCTCTGCGGATCATATACACTTAATTCTCCGTTCCGTCTTTCGGCTGTAACAATTTTAAGGTTAAATTTTTACCTATTACACGGTTGAATTTTTACCGTTTGAACGAGTTAAGTTTCGCTACTTACCGTTTTTTCTCCTTTTTACTTACTCTCCTGCAAGATTTTACATTTCACTTGGATTCAAAACGTCATTTTCTCCTGCAATTTGATCCTCTTTATCAATTATCTGAACATCGCCGTCAAATTGCTCCAAAAACGTTGCCGCCAAGTGACGGTCCAAACTGTCGTGAATTTTTTGGTTTTCGTAACTTCTCAAGCAGTTGTAGCAAGACGGATCACAATTGCATGCTTTCATATTACGTAAAGCAGACATAAAAATTTTATGTAGCATTTTTCCGTCTTTTGTAATCAAACGACGCGAGTGCCCTGCCCCTCCGGGGACGGCATCATACACAATTATGGAATACTGTAAACGTCCTTCGACCAAACGTTTCGACAAGCATGCCTTGATGTCCCTTCGTTCAATATTTAAATCTTTTGCTACGGCATTCAGAAGCGCATACATCACCGAAATCATTGTTTTATAATCCGAAGTATCGCAAGCGAAATTAATTTTTGCAACATCCGTATTAAAAATATGATGCAACGACCTTCGTTCCAGTTTTTTTGAATTACATTTATATTGCCCGTACAAGCTCTCGTGTTGGTACTCTACCTCCGGTGCTTTGCCACCCATATCCTTTTGAACTTTTTTCTCTCCAATGCTTTCCTCTTCCGCAAGCGCATACCCACACTCAGGGCATACGTAAAAATCTGTTGAAGCTTTTACCATTAGCGAGTCGTTTGTAGTAGACTCCACTTTTATTTCCACCCCATTGAACGAAAAATAATACTTTTCTATCAATTTAGCGGAAGTATTTCCTATGTAGTAATCTTCCGAACGATATTTTTTTTCTTGTTTTGTCATAGGCACGTCTTTATCCTGCCGTTCCGCAACAAAACCTGCTCGCGGTTCAATGCTTTCACGGAAGCACATTTTCGCGATTTTCTTTCCGCAGGAAATACAAGGGACACCTTCCTCCGACGGCGGTACGATGCTGTAATTGACGGCTTTACAATGGTCATCGTCGCACACGGCGATGTAACCGGTATGCCAATCCTGTCGATTCGTTCCTATTGCCGATTTTTTGATATACCTACTCGTATACATTCTTCCGTCCGCAACAACTTCGGAGGATGGTGCATATTCCGCAATTGCGATTTGCAAATCACGGCTTAATCGCAACTTCGATATGTTTTTTGCCGATGAATTTTGATATAATTCCACAGTATCCACAGGAAATCCATACCGAGGCAAAATGTTTCCGCGTGCCAAAAACTCAATCAATTTGTTTTTGCTGTAAAAGTCTAGCTTTCGCTTGCATTGCGCACCATTTTCCAATTTTCCCTCTCTTTTGAATTTTTGCATTAACTTTTCAAAATTCGCAACGTTACTTTCATATTCAGTAATCAACTGTGTAAAAATACCTTCTTCCCCACAAAAGTCGTCAATCCAACCGAAATCGTCAATCCCCATTCTGTTATGTAAATTATCGATATCCGGTATGGATTTTTTCAACATCTTTTTCAATTCGTCGGGATGACTTTGTATCCAATCGATAAAATCTTTATACCCTTTTTGATTGATAAACTTTTCGGCGTCATTATTGTTATACAGTTCTTCATGCTCGGCGAAAAACATACTGAGCGCAACAGCATATATATGACGTTTTACTATTTTTTCATTATCCACCTTAAATAAAGGCGGCAGGATACTCCCGTTTATCATTTCCTTCGGTTCTTTAAAAAACGACAAATCGTGTGAACTTAATTTTGCAAACGTTAAAGCGAACGCAGCGGCATTTATGCTTCTGCCGGCGCGGCCTGCTCTTTGTGCATAATTCGAAGGGAGCGGCGGAACGTCCCTTAAAAACACCGTTTCCAAATCGCCGACGTCAACCCCCATTTCAAATGTTGTGGAACAAGAAAGGGCATTAATTTCTTTTTTGATAAACTGTTCCTGATATTCCGCACTTTCCTTTTTACTTAATTGGGCAGTGTGCTCCTTTATAAATAAAGGCGACATCCTTTCGCTCATATATAGCTTTGCAAAATGATTGTTTTTTGTAATCTCCTCGGAAGAAACCTCCACCAATTTCCCCTCGCATCTCACCGACGGGCATTTTTCGTCCAAATTAAATTGCGTAATCCTTCCGCATTTTTTGCATTTATACCAATGCGCACGACTGTCCCCATTAACCCGCACGGCAAAATCCCCCGCTTTTAACACGTAAGTCCCGTTTTTGTTAATGTCCTCCATGCAATATGGGTTTCCATACTCGGCTTTAGTTAAATAATCGAAATAATTTTGTAAAAACTCGGCAGCATCTTTTTCTGTTACCCCCAAAACCCTGCAAACATAGTAAATTTTATTGTTTTTATAGAATTCATCCTTATTGCCGGCTTTGTTTCTCGGGGCAAAGGAAGCGACTGTCGTTTTCTTATCGTCCGGAGATTTCAAATAGGTGATAAACCTTTGCGACGGAGTATAAAAAATATACTCTCTGTCATTATCATCGATATCGCTGTCATTATCCGGATAAACTGCGCCCTTTTTGACTATTTCAAAAATCAACAAGTCGAGTAACGCATTTATCCTGCTAGTAGGCACTTTACACTCCTCGCTAATGGCGCTGGCAATTTCATCCGTATTCCCCAAATAATGAAATTGCAGTTGCCCTAATGCCGTTAACGACGTAGGCGAGTTGTATCTTGCCAATTCGTTCAGTAAAGCCACCCAAGCATTTTTCCGACTGCTAACGTTTAAATTACTTTCATCGGAATTGGACTTGGCAAAGCTCCTTTTGGTAGAATAGTAATTCGTCAGCACATCGACAAAATCCGAAATAGTAAATTCCCTCTCCTGGTTTATCATGATGTTTTTTTGTTTTTCGATGATTCCGCAAATACCGCGACGACGCAAAAATTCACTATAGCTTTTACTCAAATAACATGCGAATTTCGCTGCTTCCTGCCTGCTATCGGAGAACGCCAAAAATTGCCTCTCCTTCCTTTTTTGTGTTTTTTTGTTTTTCAATGCCCCTTTTGCAAATATATTGTGCGCTACTGTTTTTGTTTCGGCTTCTTCATAAACAAGTTCCGGCAATTCCTCATACAAAGAAGTCGCCAAAACAGCCGTTGCGGCATCGTTCCCTAAATAAAACCTTTGGTACGTGCCACTGCAACAGCTCCCGCACCGCGCCCCTTTTTTGAGCATTTTTGCTTTCACGACTTTGATATAATGTTCTTGCCCGCAATCACAAGGCAAGTTGCGCAGGTTGTCCTCTTCAACAATGCTTCCACAGTATGGGCATACATAAAAATATTC
>CAKPPA010000083.1 GCA_934177025.1 uncultured Clostridia bacterium | reverse complement strand
TTTTGTGTTAAGTTGTTCTTTGCACAGCAGTACGGACCATTTTTCCACGTATGCTTGCACTGCCGGCAAATATTTCGCATATTCGTTATCCGCCAAGGTTTTGCCGGTTTTCAGCAAGTAGTCGTTGTACTGGTTGTAGGTTAACGACCAAGTAAACAAGTAGTCAATGTAGCCGTACCAGCCTTGTTTTTTCACGGCGGAATCCAACCACTTGTCGTCGTTCAAGGTGTAAGTTCCGGTGCTTTCGTCGTAGTCGACAATCGTTTCCATTTTGTTAAACACCAAATCGCGGAAACCGGTTTGCACCACGTCGTCGGTGTAGTAGTTTTTGTTCAAGTACTTCACGTACATCATCGGAACGCGTGCTTGCGTGGTGTTCGCAGTTTTGATGGAGTTTTGGAAAGCCGCGCTGGAAAGGTAAGTATCCAACCCTGTTTTCAATTCTTCCACAAGGGTGTTTTTGTTGATTTTTTGCAATTCCACAACAGGATTGGTGTACGTAATGCCGGTTTGCGTAACGGTAATGATTCCGTTCATTGCCGCATTCAATCCGGATTGTACGCTGTTGTTCAGTACCACGTAAAAGGACGTGTTCGCATCTGCATTCGTCACAACGCCTTCGGCATTTTCCACACTTACGATTTGGTTTGCCTTCATAGTCAGTTTTGCGTTGTACGTCGTGTTGTTAAACAGGTTCGCCAATTGGGAGATGCGTGCCGTTTTCGCATTGATTTGCATCGGTTCGTCATCAAAAATTTTCAGGGTGATGTTTGCTCCTTGCGAGTAAGCGGAAGGAGTGTAGTTGACGTTTACGTAAACGTAGCCGAAGTTTTTAATTGCGTCGCCGTCCTCGTAAGGCGTCGTGAACGCTGCGTCTTTGTAGTAGCCTTTAATTTTGCCGACGGTTTTTTCTGCTCCGTCCACCATGGTTTTGGTAAACGCGTCTTCCGAAAAAGCGGCTTTTGCGGCTGCAAACGTGTTCCCTGGGATCTTCTCTACCGACGTGGTAACGCCGTTTACGGTGAAGAATACCCTAGCAATCGGTGCGTTTAATTTAACCGTAAAGGACGCATCTTTTTCAATGGCATCCGTCAAGGACGCTGCTTCGTCTGCCGCATTTTTCACTTCGGAAACCCAGTAGTTCGCTTCCGTTGCGGTTTTGTAAAATTCGTTTTGCGCAAGGAGTTCTTGCAGGGTAGTGCCGATTTCTTTTCCGAGGAAGGATACTTCTTCCGTGGTGTTGCCTTTCACGAGCGAAACTTTTACGTTCACGTCCGTAGGCGCAACAAGTTTCACTTTCAGCGTAACCGCTTCGGAAATGGTGCTCGTCAGTGCAACGGTTTCGCCGTTTGCGTTCGTCAACGATGCTACCGAGTATCTTTGTTGCAATGCGTCGGTGTAGATTGCACTTTCGCTCAGCAACGCTTCCACCGTGGTGCCGACGGCAACGTCTTCCATCGTTACCTTTTCGGTTACGCCGTCCTTCGTAAAGCGAACGGTAACGTCAGCAAACGTCGGAGCCGGTTCAATTTGTTGTTCCCACTTTGCAACAAGCGTCGTGTCTTCCGCAATGGCGGTGTCGAACGAAAAGAGCGTGGAACCTACTTGCCAGCCTACAAAATTGTAGCCGGGTCTTACAGGGGTTTTCGGCTCGGTAATGGTAGTCTCTTTTTTAATTTCGACGGACGGGTAGCACAGGCTATCGTATCCGAGGTCGAAAGAGACGGTTACGGTCGTTGGTTGCGGTTCTTCGGCGCATGCTGCAAAGCAAACAAGCACCATGACGAGAATCAGCAACAACGCGCGAAGTTTTACGTTGTTCCTCATAATGTTATCCTCCATAACATTTTTTATCTTACGAAAGGTATCCCTTTCATAAAGTCGGCATAAGGTCGATTTTTGTTGCCGTTTCGCAGGTAGGGAAGCAACAAATCGACGAAGCGCGGCGAAATGCGCACCCGTTCGGCAAAGCGTTCGGGGCCCCGTGTACCTTCGGTAGGTGAGTGCGGGGGAGGCATTCGACAACGCCACACAAAAACAAAAAAGCAATCACTTTTCGTGATTGCTTTGATTGTAGAGTTACGTACGTTATGCGCCTTGCCAAGGAGTTATTCGCAACAACAGGCAAAAACTTGCCCGCATAAACCTCGCCTCACCGAAAAGTTTCTACTTACGGCCGCATGGGCAGGTCTCCTGGCTTATGGCTCCAAACACCGTTTTTTGCCTTCCCGACGTGCTTCGTCAGTGGCATCGCTAAAAACGATTCACCAAATACAGTAGAGTGAGCTGAACTGCGGATTCTCACCGCATTCCCTTTTCATGCGCTAACGCGCAAACCCTTTAGCCTATTCGCGCACAGTATAGGGTTTCCCTTGCGCTTTGTCAAGTAAATTGCAGGGGAACAATCGCATTTTTTTCAATTTTGCACTCCGCTTTTTTTTCACACTCCGTTTTTCCGTTGCCATTTTGCCTCCCCGCCGCTATCATTGAAAAAACGCATAGAAAACTATCTGCCCCACGTACCGGTAAACTTAAATACAACATCAATTGACGGAGATAAAAACAAAAAAATGAAATACGTAGAATGGCTACCTATTTGGCTTGAAAATTATGTCAAAACAAGCACAAAATTGCGCACATACGAACGATATTTTCAAACAGTACGGGTAAATATTTTGCCCACGTTAGGAAAATACGAATTGAACGAATTAACGCCACTGTTATTGCAAACATATGTAACCGATTTGCTTAACAACGGAAACAAACGCACCGGCAAAGGACTTTCGCCGAATTTTGTAAAGTCCATCATCTCGATTATTCAAAATTCACTTAAAACAGCGCATTTTTTGGGATATTTATCGGAATATACGGCAAATAAAGTCAAATATCCAAAGATTGTCGAAAAGCAAGTGGATTCTTTCTATTTTGCATAGGGGTTGAGATTTTATGGACATATTTGATAAAGAAAGCAAATTAACTGAAAATATGTTTGACGGTGCATTTAATAAAAAAAAGAATTATTGTAGTAAAAATGATTGGGATAATCGTATTTATAAAGAAGAAAACTATTTAAAAGCCGAGAAAGATATTATCAATATTTTAGGCAAAAAACAAAAATATAATGTGTATGATGCATGTCATTATTTTGCTGAAAAGTATTATGCGGTACAAATTCCTGTGAAATACGATATACCATATCGTGATACTAGTAATTTTAAATTTGGCTTGTTTCGTAGTGATAAATTTATTAATTCATCTACAAAAATTTATGACACCGAATTTCATTGTACTGATGACAAAATGGAAGATGGCGAAGAATCTATTCTTTTAATGGTAGATTTGTATAATAATAAAATGTTGCACGATAAATATCCGGCAGTGAAGCAAATTTATAATGAATTAATGGAGTTTAAAAGACAACAAGAACAAAAAGGCAATTCGTCATATTATCAATTTAATATACTTATATCTATAACGAGTTATAATAGATTGACGATTAATTCCATGAATGTTATTGAAAGCGTATCGCCTATAGAAGATATCAATTATGAAATATGGTTTTTTTATAACCATTCATAGTTTTGTTTTGAATCGATCGTTTAAATATAAACTCCTAACAAACCTTGCTAGCCCGACCGAACAAGTCGGGCTATTGTTTTCCATTTGTATTAGGTTAAGCCTTTTCCGAATCGCCATTGTCGCAAAATCCTTGCGAGTTTGAAGGTAAAATTAAAACGTAAAACAGCATAAAAGCCGATGGTTCTAAACGTTCGGTGAAAGGTTGTAGTATTATTTATCGTTTGATTTTTAATCCAAAACAATCTCTCTTACATAAAATAAGCCGAAACTTTCAAAGGAGTCTTCTCGGCTTACGGAAAAGAAAAACGAACTCGAGATTCTCTCTCGAGTTCGTTTTATTTGTGTTTGGTGCCGAAGGTGGGACTTGAACCCACATGTTGTTGCCAACAACGGATTTTGAGTCCGTCGCGTCTGCCATTCCACCACTTCGGCAAAATTCTACTTAGTTAATATAGCACAGTTTTTCAGGAAAGACAACTGTTTTTCATTAAAAAAAACGGAAATCTCAAATCAATATGACGTTTTATTTTTTTATAGAATGTGTAACGGTTGCGGCAGGGGGCTTTCCGGCTTTTGCTAAACAAATTTTGTCAGGAATCGATTCCTTTTTTAGCGGCTCATCCCTGCGGTTTTTTCGTTTTTTGTAAATACGGTGGCTTTTCTGTTTGTCGTTTGTAAATACGGCGGTTTTCCGTTCTTTGGTTTTTGTAAATTCGGTTAGGAAAAGAACATCGCTTCGAAAAAGATTTTCAGCCCGATGCCGATTAAAATACATCCGCCGATAATTTCCGCTTTGTTTTTAAACAAATCGCCGCTTTTTTTTCCAATCAGCACTCCCGCGTAGGAAATGAAAAAGGTCGTAACGGCAATCAGCCCCACGGCGTGAAAAATGTTGAGGCGAATGCCCACAAAACTGATTCCTACCGTCAGCGCATCGATGCTGGTCGCAACGGCTTGAATCAAAATAACGCCGAACGTCAGTTTTTTGTCGTCAACGGGTCGGTCTTCTTGTTTTTTGCAGCCGTCGTACAGCATTTTTCCGCCGATAGCCCCCAGCAAAATCAACGCCAGCCAGTGGGAGTATTTTGCCACGGTGTCGTGAAATAGGGATCCCGCATAATATCCGATGAGCGGCATAACCCCTTGAAAAAACCCGAACGCAAGAGCAATGCACAGCGTGTCGACTTTGTTTGGTTTGGCCACCAGCCCGTCTGTAGCGGAAACGGCAAAAGCGTCCATACTCAGCCCGATTCCGATAAATAAAATATCAAAGTAACTCATAACGTTTTCGTAAAATAGTATACAAACTTTTGAAAAGATATGTCAATCTAATTTAATAAATAATTCATTCTTTAATAATGAATTAACAGATCAATATGTAATATATTGACATTATATTATTAAAAATAAATATGAATGATATACAAAAGATAAAAAATGTTATATTATAGAAAAATTATATTTAACAGAAATAAAAAAGAAATTTCTCTTAAATTAAATGGTTAAGTTAATATTTATAAAATAATATTTGATTTCTTATTATTACATCCATATTATATTAATTGTAT
>CAKPPA010000082.1 GCA_934177025.1 uncultured Clostridia bacterium | reverse complement strand
CGTACCTTACGCATTCCGTAACCGAAATTTCGCCGTTGACGACGTCCTCGGCAAAGGCCCTGCAACTCGGTGCACCGCAAACACCGCAATCCAGCCCGGGAAGAGTGCCGAGCACCTCCTCGACTTTTACCATTTTTGACAATGCGGTTTCAAAATTGTCGTCCAGTTTAAACGTGTCGATAAGTTCCCATTTCTTTTCGTAGCGGTAAATTCCGTCCTCTTCTTGCAAAAAGTCCGTCGTGTTTTTTTTGCCTTTTAACGCCGTTTTACGTAATAGGTTGATTTTGCTTTTCGCCACGAACGGGTTTTCCACGTTTAACACCCCGCCGACACAACCGCCGGGGCATGCGTTTAATTCAACAAACTCGATGTCGTTTAACTTTCCGTCCTCGAGTTCCCGCAACACGGAAATCACGTTTTCGATGCCGTCTGCCGCAAGTTGCCTACGTTTTGTAAGGTTGCCCGATTCCCCTCCGCCGGTTGCCCATGCAACACCGCCGGAACTCGCTTTTAATTCGGTTTCCGTAGAAAAATCCTCGTGCAACGCCATGAGTCGAAAACAAGCGTCCTTTACCGACAAAACGCCGTCCACGCCGCTACGGCTGCTGAAATCCGTTTTTAATGCGGCGACCTTGGCCGGACACGGCGACAGGAAAAAGATGCCGATTTCCTCCGGCCGATACCCTGTTTTTTTTACCGCTTCCTCCCGAGCAAGTTTTGCCGCAATATCCACCGGTGGCAAAACGTCCAAAAGATTTTCGCGTAGCGACTGAAACCGCATTAAAATTAACTCCACGCAAACCGGACACGCCGTGCTGATGCATGGTTGCGGCACTTCCTTACGCTCGAACTTGCGCTTCGTTAACGCCGTTGCGATATCCGCACCGCGCGCCACTTCGAACACGTCGTCGAACCCGATTCGCTTTAGCCCGTCCAACACCCGTGCAGGATCGTCGATTTTCGGAAACTGTCCGAAAAAACTCGGCGGGGGCAAAGCCACTTTGTAGCGAAAGGAACGCAGCTGCTCGAAATCGTCGTAGCGTGCGTACTTCGCACGATTCGGACACACCCGAATGCACTCCCCACAACCGATGCAACGCTCCTCAATGATTTGCGCTTTAAAATTCCGCATCCGAATCGCTTCCGTCGGACACTTTTTCATGCAATGAACGCATCCTTTGCACTTATCTTTATCAATTAAAACCGCTTTATACTTTTTCGTCATGATTCAATCCGAAATTTCAACGTTACCGTTGTACCCTTTCCCACGCAGGATTCTATGTGCATTGCGTCACTGTAGCGTTTCATATTCGGTAGCCCCATACCGGCACCGAACCCTAACGTGCGAATGCGCTCGTCCGCCGTGGAAAAGCCCGCTTGCATGGCTTTTTCGATGTCCGCAATGCCCTTACCGGTGTCGGTTAGTTTTACCGAAATTTCCTCCTTGCCGACAACGACAACGGCCTCGCCGCCGTTTGCATGTATGACCATGTTAATTTCCCCTTCATACATTGCAACCGCTACCCTACGAATCAGTTCGTTCGGCAAGCCGAGTTGTTTTAGGCGTAGTTTGGTTGCCTCGCTGGCATTCCCTGCCGAGTCGAAATTTTCCCCGTCCACAGGGAACACCCACCGTAATTCCGTCATTTTTGAATAAATTCCCCGCCTTCCAGTCCGTGCGAATACAACAGCCCGCAGGAAACGTACATCCTTAAGTTGCTGCTTAACACAACGATACCGTATTCTTTTGCCAGTTCGAGTATTTTTTCGTCCGGCTCCTTGCCGCGAACAAATGCCACGCAAATCATATCCATCATGATTGCCGTGCGAATTGCTTGCACGTTGACAAGCCCCGTAATGAGGATAGACTGATCCTTCACGAACGCCAAAACGTCGCTCATCATGTCGCACCCGCATGCCGACTTGACTTCCTGATCCAAACGATCCTCACAGCAACACACTTTTGCATTTAAAATTTCTGCTACTTCTTTGATTTTCATAATAACCTCTCGGGGGTTGGAATCGAAAAAATTATAGCATATTCCTTGAAGCTTTTCAAGAGCCCCTCAAAAGGAGATTTTTGGTTTTTTGCAATGAAATCGTTTTGATGACAAGCCGTTTTCCTTGGTTTTGCTTTTTCGAAATACCAAACATATTTTTACCGCCTACAACATAATTCGAAAAAAGTTTTTACTTACAATGCGCTGAAACCGATATAACGCAAACACACGTCAACCGAAACGAAAAACAAAAGCATCCGCAAGTTTGCGGATGCTGAAAGAAAGCCTTTTTACAATAGAAGCGCCACACTTTAAAGCAACGTGCGAATTAATTCCTCGCGACTGACGGAATTTAAATAGGTAAACGGAACGTCCAACACCGTAAAGGCTCCCGTTTTTCCTTCCTCCTTCAGTTTTGCCACCGCGCGACAATACGCAACTACGACTGACGAAGTAAATTCCGGATTGGATTCCAACTGCAAATTTAATTCCATGTGAAATTTGTTTCCCGTAGCACTTTCCGCACTACGCATCACAAACCCGCCATGCGGCATTGCCGTGTGATTTTTGCGGAACTCCTCCTCGTCGATAAAATGCACCGTCACGTCGTAAGGAGCAAAATAATCCGGCATGGTTTTAATTTTTTCTTCCACCTGCTTCGGATCCGCGCCCTCCTTCAACACAACGAAACATTCGCGCGCGTGCATCTCCCTTGCCGTAAAATTCGGCCGCGTGCCCTTGCGCACCTCCTCCAAAGCGGAGGTTTTCGGAATGGTGTACTGGATTGCGTTTTTTACGCCCTCAATGCGGCGCAATGCGTCGGAATGCCCTTGGCTGACGCCCTTACCCCAAAAAGTGTAATGTTTGCCGTTCGGTGCGATTGCGCCGAACAGTCCGCGTGTTAAGGAAAACACACCGGGATCCCAACCGACGGATATTGCCGAAACGGTGTTGTGCTTTTGCGAAACTTCCTGCATTTTTTTGAGGTATTCCGGAATTTTTGCATGATTGTCGAACGTATCCACCGTGCAGAATTTTTCCGCCAAACGAGGGCCCAACTCCGGCAAATCCGTTGCCGAACCCAAGCATAATGCCAAAACGTCGATTTTATCCTGATATTTTTCAATATTGTCCAAACTTTCCACCAAAACCGGAAGAACGGTTTTTACCGACTGCGGATCCCTGCGTGTAAAAACGCCGACCACTTCGATATCCGGATTTTGCGCTGCGGCAAACTGAACGCCACGCCCCAAATTGCCGTAACCGACGATGCCTACTTTGATGCTTTTCATAATTCCCTCCTTTGTGGTTGTTTTCGCGCATTCGGTGCCGATGAATCGAGTCGCGAATGCTACGGAACAAAAAGTTTTAGTTTTTTCTGTCCGACAAAAGCACCAACAACCGCAAAACTTCCAAATACAGCCATACTAACGAAACAATGAGTCCGAAAGCGGCTTTCCATTCGTAACTTTTGTCCAAACGTGCGTTGACAAGGCTTGTAACGTTGTCCACGTCGATCATAACGCTAAACGTAGCAAACATTACCATAATGCCGCTGATTAACAATTGCAACCAAAAATTTTGGAACATTGCAACGTACAATGACGGGATGATGAGCGCAAGTAGTAACAGCAACAACTGACACACCACCAACGCAATGAGTGCCGTAAAAAAGAAATTACGGAATTTTTGATTCGGTTTTAAGATGCCCGTCATATTCAGCAAAATCGCTACTGCCAAAACGCCCATGGTCGTCAACAGTGCCGCAAGCACGAATCCGCTGTACTCCGCATCGACAACCGCCGACACGCAGCCTACTAAAAAGCCTTCGCACACGCAGTAAATACTGCCGATGATCGGCGTTGCAAAGCGATAAGCCAAAATGCCGGAAACAGCCGCACCGATAAGGCAGACGACTGTGAGTGCATAGTACAACCCGTCGGAATTGACAATGACGCCGTTAAACAAAAACGACGATACCAATGCGCTTGCCAAAACGATACCCAAAAACAACAAACTTTTTCCGAAAACGCCGCGATACGTTGCACTTTGCTCGACCGGACTGAATTCCTCCGTATAACGATTTAATTGACTAATGGCAGGATTTCCTTTTTTCATAGATGCCTCCCGTAACAAATGATGAAAATATTATAGCATTTTCGCGACAGTCTGTCCCCTTCCGTTGACAAAAAAATTGAAAAAAACTATAATTTACAGAATATGATTATTCTGTCAATCAGTAAATAATTTCAATTTCGGAGGAAAGCATGGAAAAATCCGCAGTCACAATGGAAAAACTTGTTAGCCTGTGCAAAAGCAGAGGGTTTATTTACGCAGGAAGCGAAATTTACGGTGGGCTCGCCAACACGTGGGATTACGGTCCTTTGGGCGTTGAGCTGAAAAACAACGTAAAAAAAGCATGGTGGAAAAAATTCGTACAGGAAAGCCCGTACAACGTCGGCGTCGATTGTGCGATTTTAATGAATCCTTCCACGTGGGAAGCCAGCGGACACTTGAGCGGATTTTCCGATCCGTTGATGGATTGCAAAAGTTGCAAAAGCCGTCATCGCGCGGACAAACTCATTGAAGCCTATGCCGAAAAACACGGCCTCGACCTGAACGTCAACAAAATGACGAACGAGGAAATGGAACAATTTGTAATCGAACGCAAACTGCCTTGCCCTGTTTGCGGCAAAAGCGACTTTACGTCGATTCGCAAATTCAATTTGATGTTTAAAACGTTTCAGGGCGTAACGGAGGACAATTCCGCAGTCGTTTATCTCCGGCCGGAAACCGCACAAGGAATTTTTGTCAACTTCCGCAACGTGCAACGCTCCTCCCGTAAAAGAATTCCGTTCGGAATTGCGCAAATCGGCAAATCCTTCCGAAACGAAATCACACCGGGAAACTTTACGTTCCGCACGCGCGAATTCGAACAAATGGAATTGGAATTTTTCTGCGAACCGGGCACGGACTTGGAATGGTTTGCGTACTGGAAAGATTTTTGCAAGCAATGGTTGTTGGATTTGGGAATTCGACCGGAAAAACTGCGCTTAAGAGATCATGAAAAGGAAGAACTTGCGTTCTACTCCAAAGGCACTACGGACTTTGAATATCTGTTCCCGTTCGGCTGGGGCGAACTTTGGGGCGTTGCAGAC
>CAKPPA010000081.1 GCA_934177025.1 uncultured Clostridia bacterium | reverse complement strand
TAATTGTACTGCGCAGCGACTCGGCTACGGCTTCGATGGAAAGCCCGTACCGAAACACGACGTAAATGTCGATAAACACGCGATCGCCCTTGGTGAGGATGCGAACGCCGCGGCCTTCGTTGTTTTTACGAAACACGTCGGCCAACGTGTCGGATAGGTTGCGAGGGACTTTGTCGACTACGCCGTAACAGTCCATTGCCAAATGACCCGCAACGGATGCGACGACTTCGTCCGTAATTGTGATTGCACCGTAAGCGTTTGACGTACGTAATGACATAATTACCCTCCTTGTAAACTTAGTACCATTTTACACGATTCTTCCGATATTTTCAACTCATTTTGCCGTTTTTCCCGTAATTTGCCCCTTTTTCCCGCCGAAATCACAATTCGCCCGAAATTTCCCGTATAAAATATGACCTCTTTTTTAAAATAATATCCGAAATGCTGAAAATCGCCTCCAAAAATGTTGCAATTTTTTGATTTTAATGCTATGATAACAGAGTTATTTAACAGTCCGAAACAGGAGGTGTCTACAGATGTCAAAGGTATGCGCAATTTGCGGAAAAGGCAAAATGTCGGGAAATAAAGTCAGCCACTCCAATCGCAAAACGCCGAGAGCCTGGAATGCGAACGTGCAGAAAGTCAAGATCGAAATCAACGGAAAACAATCTACAGAGTATGTTTGCACCCGCTGTTTGAGAACCGCTAATAAAGAAAGCAAGTAAGAAAAGAGCCGAAACGGCTCTTTTTTATTTTCCCTTTTTGTCCCCCTTTTTTCTCCTTTTTGTTTTCCTACTACTTATCCTTTCGTTTTCGATTCCCTTATCCTTAATTTCCCTACTGCCTTGTCCTTTCCTATTCCCTTATCCTTACCCTGTTCCGTTTTCCTTAATTTCCGCTTTAAAGCCTTTTTACCGATGAAAGTTCCGATTACCTACCCCTGTAAGTAACGCCGTAGTGGCTTTTGCCGACGCCGCTTGCTTTCCTTGCTTGCCGTCAAACTCCCAAAGCCTAAAAGCCTACGAGTTTCGACGCTTGGCGTCCTTTTGCCGATGTTCCGCAACAATGGCGGGGATTCAAAAAAAATGTAACAAAAAAGAGAGTATCGCTTTGATACCCTCTTACCTTTTTCCTATTATTCCCTATTGCTGTCGGTGCCTTCCGGTGCTTGCATCGTTGCTTTGCGCGACAACGTGACACGTTTGTTTTCCGCATCGAATTCCAAAATCGCAACTTCGATTTCGTCGCCGACTTTCAACACTTGGTTGATGTCGCTGATCCAATCCCACGAAACGTTGGAGATGTGCAGCAATCCGTCGATGTTCGGTTCGATTTCCACAAATGCGCCGAACGGAAGGATGCGTGCTACTTTGCCTTTGCAAACGCTGCCGACCGGATGATTTTCCGCCGCGATTTGCCACGGATGCGGTTGCAACTGTTTGTAGCCGATGGAAACGCGATTTGCCTCGCGATCCAGCTTCAGCACTACGAATTCGTAAGTTTTGTTTAATTCCAAAACTTCGGACGGTTCCTTAATGTTGTTCCACGAAAGGTCGCTTAAGTGTGCCAAGCAGTCGAAACCGCGAACGCTGACGAATGCGCCGAAATTTGCAAAACGCAAAACTTTGCCTTCCACGATTTCGCCCACTTCGATGTTGTTCCAGAAGTTGTCCTCGCGTTCCTGTTTTTCCTGCAACAGCAGTTGTTTTTGGCTCGCGACGATTTTTTTCTTGCTTTCGTCCACGCCGTCCTCCAGCGCAACCAAACGCAATTTTTTGCCGACGTATTTTTCCAAGTCCTTCACAAAACCGTTACGGATGTGCGATGCCGGAACAAACACGGTGTAACTACCTAATTTGGAAAGCAAACCGCCTTTAACGGCTTTGTTTGCCACAACTTCGAATTCCGCGCCTTGTTTAATGCCTTCGACCAAAGCGTCGTCCTTGCAAAGTGCTTCCATTTCCTTTTTGGACAGGATTAAAGTTTTGTCCGTCGAAACTACCAAGGCTTCCACTTTATCGCCGGGGTTAAGTTCCTGCTTTACCGCCTCGAAATCCCCATCCAAAGTTAATTCCTCGTTCGGGATTTGCGCTTCCTTTTTTGCGCCTACGTTGACGGCAACGTACTCCGGCAAAATCGCAGTGACGGTGCCTTTGACTTTTTGACCTTTTTTCAAAGGTTTCTTTTTGTCCGGCATATCAGCGATTGCCTTCGTGAACTCATTAACTTCGACTTGTTCCAAGCCATCTTTTGCGTTTGCAAACATCTTAGACAAAACCTCCTCCATCAACTCCTGCGGAGTTGACGCTCCCGCTATCAAACTTATATTTTCAAATTTTGTAAAATTCAGCCCGTCGACTTCCTCCGAACTTTCGATCCAAAACGTGTCGGGACAATTTTTTTTGCAGATTTCAAACAACTTGCGTGTGTTGGCACTGTTTTTGCCCCCGACGACGAGATTGGCGTCGCAAACTTTCGAAATATAGTCGGCATAGGACTGTCTTACCCGAGTAGTATAGCAAATTGTGTTAAAAACTTCAAGCGTTTTTACTTGGTCTTTTTTAAGATTTTCGAGCGCAGACGCAAATTTTCCCGCCGGATACGTGGTTTGGAACAGAATCAGCACTTTGGAAAATCCGTTTAAATCCAAAGGCGTTGTTCCGTCGGTTACGATTGCTTCGTTGCCACACCAGCCGTTTACCCCGACAATTTCCGGATGCCCCTGCTTGCCGACAAGGATAATTTGATATCCTTTTTCCCAAAATTCCCGCGCTTTTTTTTGAATGACTTTGACAAAAGGACAGGTTGCGTCGATAACGCGCACGCCGTTTTTTTTGCACGTTTCGAATACGTCGTAAGCCGCGCCGTGCGAACGAATGATTAAGGTGTCGCCCGCGTTTAAAAGGGACGGATCCTCCACCGAACACACGCCGAGATCCTTTAACTTTTTGACAACCAGCGGATGATGCACGATTTCCCCGTAAGTGAACACCCGTTCGCCGGCATTGCGGTAGGCTACGTCGACCGCCGCGCGGACGCCTTTACAAAAACCGTTTTCCTTACTGACAAAAACTTTCAACGTTTCCCCTTTTTTTTCGCACGCTTTTGCGCACAAAATGCTTCGTACGCCTCGTGCAGTTTGCGATACTCCGCCTCCAGCACTTGCGTTGCCTCGTCCAGCGTTTCCTTGGTTAGCTTTTGACCGTAAAACGCATCCAACGTAAATTCCTCGCCGACAACGACGTAGTTTTTGCGAAACACACGCGGTTTTTTTGCCATGTAATACACCCGAATCGGGGATTGCGTTTTAATGGCGATCATGGCGGCACCGTTTTTAAACTCCTGCAAATCGTCCTGCGTGTGGTTGCGCGTGCCTTCCGGAAACACAGCAAACACCTGATTGTTTTTTAGCACTTTTAAGGCTTGCTTCGTGGCGTTTAAATCCGCACTGCCACGATGCACCGGAATCGCTTGCAAGCCGTTTAAAATCCGCCCTAACAAGCGATTGTCCCACAGTTCGGCTTTCGACATAAAATGCAAATGCGGCTTTAAATGCACGCCTAAAATCACGGGGTCCAACAAGGAACGATGATTTGCCGTAATGACAAGTTTTTTTTCGGTAACCTTGTCGGCACTGCCGAGATATTTTGTGGGATATAAAATTTTTACGGGCAAATACAACAATGCTCGTGCAAAACCGTAAAACGACATACTTATTTTTCCGTAATCCTTTTTAAAATTTCCTCAACGACTTCTTCCGCGTTTAATTTTGTAGTGTCGATTAACACGGCGTCCTCCGCCTGCTTCATCGGCGAGCAAGCACGATGCGAATCGTTGTAATCGCGCGTGTTGATGTCCGCCAGCACTTTTTCGAAAGTGACGTCCTGCCCTTTTTCCTTCAGTTCCAAAAAGCGGCGCATTGCACGCACTTCCGGCTCTGCCGTGATGAAAAACTTGTACTTTGCGTGCGGCAACACTACCGTGCCGATATCCCTGCCGTCCAACACACAAGGCGTTTTTCGAGCAATTTCCTGCTGCAATTCCACAAGTTTTTTTCGAACGGAAGGCAACGCCGAAACGTCGCTTGCCGCCTTTGAAATCCTGTGTTCGCGTATTTTCGCGCTAACGTCCGTGCCGTTTAAAAAGATTTTTTGCGCACCGCCTTCATAACGAATGTCGATACGAATTTGATCCAAAATATCTTTTGCGCCTTCTTCCGTAAGTTCCGCACCCTGTTCCAAAAAGAACAGTGCCGCCGCACGATACATTGCGCCCGTATCCAAATAAGTGATTTTTAACCGACTCGAAAGTGCTTTCGCTACCGTGCTTTTCCCCGCGCCCGCAGGTCCGTCCAACGCAATATTTAACATAACTTTTCTCCTTTGTTTGTAACCTACGGGTTACGCCAATTTTTCCCCCGCCAAAAAACCGGTGGAAAGTGCAATTTGAATGTTGTACCCGCCGGTGTAGGCATCCGTATCCAACATTTCGCCGGCAAAACTTAAGTTGAAAATTTTGCGGCTTTTCATGTTTTGCGGAAACACTTCGCTGACGTCTACGCCGCCGCTCGTGACTACCGCTTCCGCCAGCGGGCGAAGCGAGCGTATGGTGAGCGAAAAACTTTTTAACGTGCGTTTCAGTCGCTGCCGTTCCGCTGCCGTAACGGAATTGACTTTTTTGTTTTCCGGAATTTCGGCCTGCGTTAACACCGGCAAAATGAGCCGCTGCGGCAACAGATCCTTTAACGCGTTTTTCATTTCCTTGTTTTGCATTGCCGCAAAATCGTTCAAGATTCGCGCGTCCAGCTGTTGCTCCGTCAGTGCCGGTTTTAAGTCGATGCAAATTTTTCCTTTTTGCACCGAAAAATCGTAGCGATTCGCTTTGGAGGAAAGGCTGAGAATCGTCGGGCCGGAAACCCCCGTATGCGTAAACAGCATTTCGCCGAATTCTTCCGCCACTTTCTTTTGATCGAGATACAGCGAAACGCCGACGTTTTTTAGCGTAAGCCCCTGTAAGTCGCCGCACGAATCCGTGTCGATGCCGACCAGTGCCGGTTTGAGCGGAACGATTGTGTGACCGAGGCGACGCACAATCGGAAAAACGTTGCCGTCACTCCCCGTCGAGGGATAACTTGCACCGCCACACGCCAAAATGACATGA
>CAKPPA010000080.1 GCA_934177025.1 uncultured Clostridia bacterium | reverse complement strand
CGGTAGCTCCCTCGATTTCATCGGCAAGTAGTTTCACCGCTTCGTAAGCGGGGTTGATTTTTTCGCCGCCAAACGGCGCAAAGCCCGTAACTAAAATTTTCATACTTTTACTCCTATACTGTTGCTTTTAGGCGGAATTTCATAACGGCAGGGTTATGATCGCTGTAACGAAAATCCGCATCCACATTGTAGTTCCACTCCACTTCGACGTTGTCCGAAACAATGAATCCGTCCAACACCGCCGAATAGTTTACGCCTTTTTTGTAAGGCATATCCGTCGAGCGGCAAGTCGCGCAATTCACCGCGCCCGCAAACGAAAAATGCTCGGCCAAATCCTTATCCTTTAATTGAAACACCCATGCAGGCACTTCCTGCTGCGTTTCAAACAAATTCATCGAATCCACAATGTCGTGATTAAAATCCCCGCCCGCAACGACGTAATTACCCTTTTCGTACTCCTCGGTTAACACGCCGTTCAGCATTTCCAACTGTTTTGCACGAATTTTGCCGCCCTCGTCGTAAGCGGACATATGCAAATTAATCAGCACCAAAAACTTGTCGCTGCCCTCAATCGGCAAATAGTGCACCGCAAAGCACCGATCCAAATCGAAAAACCGCGTCGGAAAACTTTCGTCAATCGGGAAGGATCGCCGCTCCGCCTTTGCAATTGCACGGCTCGAAAAGGTTGCCAACCCCGCCTCGGTTTTGCCGTGCGGCTCGTACACCGGATAGAACAAATAAGCCGAATGGAAATTGTGCGCGAAAGAGGAAACGTAGCCGTTTAACTTGGTTTTGAGTAAATCGAATTGATTTACGCCGTGGCTCCTTGTGGCAGCCACGTCCACTTCGTTAAAAAACAAAAAGTCCGGCATGCGCCCCACCTGCGGATTTTCCTTCAACGACAGAATCGTGTTTAGCGCCCCGTGCGTGTTGTCCAGCACCGTTTGCTTGTCCTTCGCGACAGAATTTACGCCGCTAACCGCCGTGCCGTCCTTCATGGTGCCGCTGTCCATAAAAAAGGAGAAATCGTGCGAATACGCCCCAAAGCCGATGTTGTAAGTGGAAATTACGTACGACTCGCCGATTGCAGCCTTTTGGCCTGCCTCGGACGAAAGTTCCAACGCATGCCGATCGGGGATGCGGTAATACTGCACGCACACGTAGGCGATGTAACCGCCTACTACCATTAGCACAAATCCAATCGCACTCGCAAGTGCGATTGCCGTAATTTTAATTCCTTTTTTCATATCACCCTCGCATTTATTTTAACACAAAATTGACAGCCTTTCAAGAAAAAAGAGAAGCCCGCATTCGTTTCCCCTTGCAAAACTACCGCCCAAAAAAATCGGACTCGCTTTGAGCCCGATTTTTGCCTTTCCTTACGTTTCGCTTTGCTCCTTCATTTCGATTGCCTTTTCAATCAACTGCACCGCTTTTTCGTAGCCGAATTCACTGCTGTTTATCATCAGGTCGTAGCCTTCGGGATGCCCCCATTTTAAATCGGTGTAGTAATTGCTGTAGGACGCACGCCGGCGATCCGTTTTTTTAATGAGATCGCGCGCCCTGTTTTCGTCCACGTTTTCGGTGCGGCAAACTTTTTTGATGCGATCCTCCAAGTCCGCATACACAAACACGCGCAACACGTTTGGGTTGTCCCGCAAAATGTAGTTTCCGCTTCGCCCGACAATAACGCAACTTTCGTGCGCTAATTTTTTGATGGTTTGCGACAACAAAATGAACAACTTGTCGTTGAGCGGAATTTCCACCGGCGACATCACGCGACTGCCGATTCCGCTGACCAAATTGTACATAAATCCGTTGGCAGGCACTTCGTCCACCGTGCTTAACACGTCCTCGTGTAAACCGCTTTCCTTTGCGGAAAGCGTAATCAAATCCTTGTCGTAAAAAGGAATGTTCAACGCTTCCGCAAGCTTATGCCCGATGATTCTGCCTCCGCTGCCGTACTGTCGTCCGATTGTAATAACCGTTTTCATAAAGCCCCTCCACGTTTTCTTTTATTATCTCTCGAAAATCCGCTCGTGTCAAGATTCAAAAAAATTCGGGGCGCACCGCCACCCTTGATTTTGGCATTTTTCCCGAATTTTCCTTGGTTTTTCCTGACAAGGCTCGTTTCCTTCCACAAAATTTTTTGCTTTGAAATGCGACCTTATCCATTGTGAAACATTTTAGTAAATCTGCAGAACGTTACATTCCCCTTTTTCGCCGAAGCCCTTTTTCCGTGATTTTTGTTGTTTCCCAAAAATCCAAATCCCACAAAATTTTTTGCTTGTAGCGGCAAAACAACTTATTTAACGGTAGCACCCTCTGCCATAAAACCGAATGCATACCAACCGCAGCCGTTATATGCATCCTGATTTAACACGTAACGGAACTGATCGCACCATTGCGTCGGCCAAATAAACCATGCACAAGGAACGTTGTGTAACGTACCCTTGTCGATAAAACAGCCCTCCCCCGTAACGCTGTCGGCATAACGATCCATTCCGCAATACTCAATCGTACCGGAAGAATTTAGCCAGCCCACCACTAAGCCTACATACGGGGCTAATAAATGATGTTCCGTTCTCTCCCCTGTGTAAATTATTTTAACATTCAGCACCGAAACGTGCGACACGACACCATCACATGCACCGATAATTCCGCCGGCCGCTCTGTTACGGACATCATCCTTGTTTACATAACAGTAAAATTCAAGGGAACTATCCTGCACGATGCAATTTTTAATGGTAGTTTTCGAATAAGATTTTCCCACCACTCCGCCGGTGTCACCGCAAGCCATAACCTTTGAGGAATACACCTTGCAATCATTCACTACGCCTTTTCCTTGCAATAGCCCACAAATTGCACCAACGTAAACATCGCTTCTTTCCACAGTAAGAATCGAATTTTTTACAACACAGTTTTCAATTAGTCCATCGCTTGCTCCTGCAATGAAACCAAATGTATCAAACGTGCTACTATCACTAAAATTTTTCGACACACTGAATTTTGCGTTATCTAACGTGACGTTGTATACTTTCGCCGAACTCCCCAAATAATCAAACATCGTGCCGGCATTGCCTAAAACACCCGTTTGACCGGATGAGATGCGATGGATTCCTCGAATTGTGTAACCGTTTCCGTTGTATTGTCCGTCAAAATTAACGCCTAAAAATCCTTTCATTTCGAAATCACGATCCTGCATATAATATGCATGCATATCGTAAGAAAGATTCCCCAAATGCCGCTCACACGAAACGATATACGGTTGCTCTGCCGTCCCTTTGCCCCCACTGAACCCAAACATAAAAGTAACGGAGTCCGCAACAAGCCCTTCCCCATTATAAAAAGTTTTTGTCCCTGTACCGGTGTAATCTACGGAAATGGCTTCGATGGCAACGGTAATGTTATCCACCGCAGAAAGATTCAAACTTTTACATAACGGTAAAATATTGTAAGACTTTGCACCTATCTCGGTAACATGCGCCTTTTTTGTTCCTTTCGGGGTACTAATTTGCAACGATAAACTTTTGATGTCCGTTTTTGACCAATTTACATTTATCTCTTTTCCATTCGTTACTGAAATTGAAAAATCGCCGTAATCCAACAGTATTTTGATAAACTGCGTTGGTAAAAGACCGTAAAATTTATATTCGCCGCATTCTACGCCGGCTACGTTGCAATACGTATCTTCGCTCGCTTCGTAAAAATAATCGTTTACGGCAAAGGACGGGATTTTGCCCCCATTGACATATAACTCCAACTTAAAACTCTCGTCTCGGGTGATATGAACCGCCCCCGTTACAGGAACGTCATTGACCATCCAAACATGGGAAACTTCTTCTTTCACAATTTTAAGCAACTCGTTGCGAACTTCGCCCAACGTGCGAACACCTACAAAATAGGATTCCCCTGCGGTAAGCAACAAACAGTGATACATTCCTCCCTCGCACGAAATGCCTTGTCGGCTAACGCCATCGTTGTTTTGGTCAACAACCTGAACTTCATCGTTCCTGAAAAGCATGTTGCTGCTTAAAACATATTGCCCGCTTTGTTCCGGCACAAACTTAAAGTACTGATACTGATTCGTTACTACGATATCGTCCTCCGGAAGCATAGGGCTGTTTACTATTTGCATCGCTACGTTTCCGGATATGTTTTCGAAATACAAGTAATACTCGTCCGCATCAAAAAATAAACTTTTTTTGCTGCTTTTTGCTTCCGTATTCCACTCCGCTTTGTAAGCATCTAAAATTTGCCCAACGTTTCCACCTGTTACAGTAACGTCGTAAAACCCCTTTTGCGGAACGTTAACTTTCACAAAGGCACCTTTCCCCTTTTCAATGGGGATTTCGTTGTAGCCAATGTCGTAAACTTCGTTATTTAACCTTAAGACGGAATTTATTATGGTTTTAGCGGTTGTTACGCGAAACGTATATGCATTTCCGACATAAAGCGTAGCAACCACCGAATTGCCTTTTTTCATAGTAGGGACTTCCTGCCTGCCGTTCCATATCGTAAGGCAGTCGATATCGGAATCCCTTACGGAAATGTTATACACATTGGAAGTTGTCGGAAGAAAAGCATACTCCTGCTGTCCGTTCGGCAACAAATAAATGAAATTTTCCCCGTCATTCACACGCAACTCTTCTTTACCGGATCGCAAATAACGTGCTTCCTGCGAAGCCAAACCGTTTGTTACGGCAACTCTTTCCACCTCATAATAACTTGTGCTTCGGACAATCTCTAATTGCAAGTGATTGACCAAACGGGTTTTCCAAATTTCATCGTTTGCCGAATGCGAAATTTTATAACTTAATTCCACACTGTGTTGGTCGTTGTGAAACAACAGAGGATCGTCATAAGTGGACGTAATTCCCGCATAGCCCGTTTTCAATAACGTGCCGTAATTTGCGATTTGCGACTGTCGCGAAACAAAATTTTCGTTTGCTAACGGAGTGAACCTTTCATTGGATTGCACATTGGTCACTTCCCCGAATTGTTCGGTTCCTCCGGCTACCAATGCGGAAACCAAATCCACGGCAGAGAAAACTTCGCTGACGATTTGAGCCGCTACTAACGGGGTATGGCCAATCATATAATTTACAACACTGCCGTAAATTTCGTGTCGTTTTTCCCCTGCATCCTGCGGGCTATACCCACTGTAGGAT
>CAKPPA010000079.1 GCA_934177025.1 uncultured Clostridia bacterium | reverse complement strand
GGCAAAAACTTTGCATTCCTCATCGTCGCACAGGACGACAATCTTGGCGGAAAAGCATGGCGCGATTTGTTGGACATCGGTTTACTCAATGCACCGTCGCAAAAATCGGTAACGATTTATGCGTTTGCGGTGTACTCCTACGATTCCACGTATCTGCAATTCATCATTCCGAGTGCGGACTGCATTGAATTTGTCGGCGAAAACGACCTTATTTTCGATTTGATGAATTCGGTTCCGTCCTCCGTCGATCCGAAGGAAACTCCGACGTTGACGTTGTTGACGAGTCACGCGGCAGCAACGGGCGCAATCACTTGGACGTCCTCTGCAAACGACGTAATTAACGCAACAACGGGTGCGGTAGCTATGGTAACGGAAAACACGGAAGTTACCTTAACGGCGAAGTACACCTTTAACGGCGTGGAAAAAACCTTAAACTTCACAACGACGGTGTTGGCTCCGGTTGCGGAAGCTCCGGTAAGCATCAGCCAAGCACGGAAAGCAGCGGACGGACAAATTTTGAACGTCAAAGGTATCGTTGCCGGCTTCGGTGCGGATACCGGCACGGGCGGAAACGTCAAAGGTTTAATTTTGACGGACGGAGTAAACACGATGTCGCTCGAAGATTTTAAAGCGTACAAAAACGCCGACGGTCAATTCGTCATTGGGGAACATGTTGTGGCATTGGGCGACGAACTGATTTTGATGAACGTCAAAATCACAAACAACGATACAAATGCAGTGTTGAAATTGGATACGGCAACGACAGTTTCCGTTGGCACAACCGGCAACGCTTACAGCTGCGGCACGGAAAACGCAACGACGATTTCCACGCACGCGGAAATGCAAGCATACTTTGCAAAACCGAAAGTGGGCGATTTGTTGAAATTTGTCGGCACGGCGGAAAATCCGTTCTACATCGGCGGATCCAGCTCGAATATCGAGCAAATCAACTTCAAGTTCTACTTTAACAAGGAGGCAACGGACAACAACGGTACGAAGTACGGCGGACGTGTTGTATCCTTCAAGGGTACCGGCAACACGTACAACCTCGGAGCAGAATGGTGGAATGTAAAATTCGGCATCCCGGGTGCGTTTGTAGGTCCAAAAGAAGCTACGTCGCCTTACGTTTACACCGGCACGATTTACGCGGTGGTGAGTAGCGCAAGCGGCTCGTCCTACTATCAGTTGGCATTTGTCAACGTCGATTTGTTCAACGTAGCCCCGTTAAGCGCGGCAGCGTAAGGAATTTTACAACATAAGTATTTTGCGATTGTGACAGGTATTTAGTACACAGAAAGCGAAGCGGAGTCACTGTTACAGTGACTCCGTTTTCTTTCGACAGGAGGAAAAACAGGATGAACAAAAAAAGCCCGATTGGGGTGTTCGATTCCGGCGTCGGCGGTTTAACCGTGCTGGAAAAAATGGCGGAATTAATGCCGGAGGAAGATTTTTACTACGTAGCGGATCAAGGGCATTGCCCTTACGGGCCCAAATCGGCGGAGGAAGTGTCCGAACGCGTGACGAAAATTACGCAACATCTATTGAAGCAGGACGTAAAAGCAATCGTCATTGCATGCAACACTGCGTCGCTGCGCATTGCGGCGGCACGTGCGGTAACGGACGTTCCGGTCATCAGCGTCATTCCGCCGACGGTAAAAAAGGCGGTAAGCCTAACGAAAACCAAAAAAATTGCCGTGTTGGCAACGGAAGCCACCATTCGGAGTCGTGCTTACCAAAACGAAATCGAAGCGGCAGGTGCCGAGGCGTTCGGATTGGCTTGTCCGGAATTTGTGGAATTTTTGGAAACTTACCCACCGGAGGATCCGAAAGGAATCGCACTGGTGGAGCAAAAGTTGGCAGTGCTTCAGGACAAAGGCATCGACACGTTAATTCACGGCTGCACGCACTTTAGTTTGCTCGAACCGCGCATGCGCGAAGTGCTTGGCAACGACCTTGCCTACGTGGCGTGCGGCGATCCGACCGGCGAGGAATTACAGCGAATTTTAAGCGAACAAGGCGTGCGCAACAGCGAGCACAAAGGAAGCATACGGCTGTTTACGACGGGGGACGTCGAAAAAGCCGAAAAACTCATCGGCTGGTTCCGTGCGGGACACGAGCCGTTGCAAAAACTTATCATCGAGTAACAAAAAAACTTACGGAAAACGGACAGGGAAATGAAAAAAACAAAAATTTACATTTTCGGGTTCCTTTTAATTTTGATGCTTTTGGTGGCGTTCGGGTGTGCGGATAATCCGTCGCCCGTGCCTGCCAACGAGGCGTTTCCTCCTGAATTTAAGGGGTTCATGCAAGGAAAACGCATTTATTTAACTTCCATCGGGCAGTCCATCGAAGTGGAAAATTTAAGCGAAAATTTAAAAGGATTTCCGGAAATCAACTACGTGCAAAACAATTTTTTGGACGCGCTGGAAATTCCGCGCGGTTCGGTGGTGTTTGTCGTCGTGGGTTGCAGTATCAAAGCAATGTCGGAAAGCGGCATTCAGGTGGAGGCGGAAGCCATGCGCATGCGCGAGTTTAACAAAAGGGCAAACAACAAGGAAATCACCTTAGTTACTTGGCACATCGGCGGCATGGCGCGGCGCGGCTCCACGTCGGACTCCTTCATTCAGGAGCTAATCGAAAGTTCTTCCTTATTTTTGTTTTCCGCAACGGGCAATCAGGACGGAATGCTGTCAGCGTGGGCGGAGCAAGCGCAAACGCCTTACTGTCAGTTTCGGACGGGGATTGCAAGCATGCTACGTAATTTGAGGTGAAACATGACGGTTTTGATTTTGGTGTTAAGCACCGTTTACGTTTTGTACGTCCTAACGGAAACCTTTTACTTCCGTCGGGTGCGCAAAACGTTTCAAAAAGTCATTCACGTCAACGGCATTCGCGGCAAAAGCACGGTAACGCGCCTCATCGACGCAGGGCTGCGCGAATGCGGGTTTCGTGTGTTTAGCAAAACCACCGGCACGGTGCCGACCACCATCGGCACGGACGGCAACCCGAAGGAAGTGCGTCGGTTAGGCCCAGCCAACGTGCGCGAGCAATTGCGCTGCATGGAATGGGCAAAAAAGGACGGCGCTGAAATTTTGGTGGTGGAGTGCATGGCAGTCAACCCCGAATTGCAGTTTATTACCGAACAGCGCATGCTAAAAGCGGATATCAACGTCATTACCAACGTCAGGCTGGATCACACCGACGTTATGGGCGAGGATACCGAAAGCATTGCCTATTCGTTGGCGAACACCACGCCGGCAAACGGCATTGTGGTGCTGGGCGAGGACAAGCATTTGGACGTGTTTCGCCTGTGCGCCGAAAAAAGGAATAGCAAAGTCGTTGTGGCGGAGGCGTACACCGGCACCGAAACGTTGGACACGTTTGCCGAAAACGTGGCAACGGCATTGTGCGTGTGCGAGCAGTTGGGCTTGGATCGCGCAACGTTTTTCCGTGGAATGCAAAAGTATCGGCACGATTGCGGTGCCATGGCAGTGTACGATTGCGACGGAATGCAGTTTATCAACGCCTTTTCCGTCAACGACCCCGATTCCATCGAGGCAACGTATCGGCAGGTGTTGCAGCAAAAGGACGCGTCGGACGTTACGATTTTGTTAAACACGCGTTCGGATCGGGCGTTTCGCACCAAACAGCACATCGAAATGCTGGGCAACATGCCGTGTAAAAAAGTGCTGCTCATCGGTTCCAACCCCGCCTACGTTGCGCGGGAATTGAAAAAAAAGGGCATCGAGGCGGCAAAACTAAAGCGAATCGAGGATCTGAAGCAGGAAAAAATCGTGTTCGGGTGCGGCAACATTGCGGAGGATGGGTTAAAAGTGCTGAAATTTATGCAGGAAAACGGAGAAAAGATTTATGGCTAGCATCGTGATTTTAGGGGTACTTGTCAGTATTTTGTTTTATGAAGCAACGGACGTTACTCCGGGTGGCATTATCGTCCCGGGGCTTATGGTACTGTACTTCAATCAGGTGACGCGCATTCTTTACACCGTGGGTGTAGCAATCCTTGCTTACTTTTTGGTCAAACTGCTTTCCCGTCGGTTCATCATTTTCGGGAAGCGTCGGTTTGTGCTGCTAATTATTTTCAGCCTCGGATTGCACTACCTCATTAATTTCGTGTTCGGATTGTTTGCGTCGGATGTCAGCGTGGTAACGGTTTCCGTCATCGGCTACACGATTTCCGGCATCATTGCCAACAACATTTACAAGCAGGGCATCAAACGCACCGTTCCTGCCCTTGCCATTGTCGTGTGCTTTTTGGAACTGATTGTCATCGGCATGACGCAGTTGGGGATTCCGATATGAAAAAAGTGCCGTTTTTAAATTGGATTTTGATTCTGTGGACGGTGGTGTTGTGCATGGCGGTGGCGCACACACTCACAAATTCCACCAAAGTCATCAGCCCGCATTACGAAACGATGAAGCAAGCCAGCCTTTTGGCGCAGGACGCCATGGAGGCAGTAAAGGCAAAAAAAGCGGAATTAGGGCTTTTGGCGGATGCCTCCACGGATAAATTGCAAACGGGCATGATTGGGGAACGCTACACGTCCATTACCACAACCATGGGTATTTTGGAAGCGAAGCGCACCACAACCAACCCGAATTGGGCGGCGGTAATGGTCGGAATGTTCGCGCGAGCCGGCTTAAAGGCAGGCGACGACGTCGGCATGGTGTTTTCCGGCTCCTTCCCCGCAATGAACTTGTGCGCTATGGCGGCGGCGCAGGCCTACGGCTTAAACGTGTGCATTATGGCGTCCGTCGGCGCATCGAGTTACGGTGCAAATCAGCCGCAATTCACCTTTTTCGACATGGCGGAGTACTTGTACGAGCAAAAGGTGTTAACCGTGCGCATCGGCTATCTTTCGTTCGGCGGCTCCGGCGACGTGGGCGAGGAGTTTACGCAAACGGATCGGCGCGAAATTTACACCCGCATTTTAGGCAGCGGCATTCCGTTTGTGAACGAAAACAATTTTGAAAAAAACATCAAAACGCGCGTAGAGCATTTTCAACAGGACGTGCCGAACATGAAGTTTTTACTGAACGTCGGCGGCAGTTTGGTAGGGCTGGGCAGTGGCTCGGCGGCAGTTTTGGGCACCGGCTACATTGAGCCGAAACATTATTTGTCGGGAAGTGCCCCGAGTTTGCCGGACGCACAAAAGGAAGGCATGGGGCTACTGGAGTACTATTATCGGCAGGGAATTCCGACGGCAAGCATTTTGAACATCAAGGGGCTTGCGCTGGACTACGGTATTCCTTACGATCCCGACGAAATGCCTGAAATCGGCAAGGGA
>CAKPPA010000078.1 GCA_934177025.1 uncultured Clostridia bacterium | reverse complement strand
ATCCGTTGGCGTCGGCGGACGCTACAAAACTGCAACGTTTGGCGAAAACGGATTTTCCGGTGCTAAACGAAGCCGTCGGTCGGCAAATGAAACAAACGGTGGAGGAAGCACGCAAGCGTGAGGACAGCATCGGCGGTACGGTGGAATGCGGCGTGTACGGACTTCCTGCGGGCATAGGCTCCCCGATGTTCGACGGCGTGGAAAATCGCATTGCTTCCCTTACGTTCGGCATTCCGGCAGTCAAGGGCATCGAGTTCGGCGAAGGTTTTCGTGCCGCAACGCTTTACGGCAGCGAAAACAACGATGCGTTTACGGTGGAAAACGGCAAAATTCGCACGGTAACCAATCATGCCGGCGGGATTCTCGGCGGAATTTCCACAGGCATGCCGATTTTGTTCCGCGTAGCATTTAAACCAACCCCGTCCATCGGTATTCCGCAGCAATCGGTGAATTTTAACACGTTGCAAACGGAAACGCTTGTCGTTCGGGGGAGGCACGACCCTTGCGTCGTGTTGCGTGCGTTTGCCTGCGTGGAAGCGGCGGCGGCCATTGCGGTGCTGGATTTATTAAAGGATTAAAATTATGGATTTGAAAGAATTGCGTATGCAAATCGACGCGTTGGACGACGAAATCGCCGCGCTGTACCTAAAACGCTTGGACGTGGTGCGGCAAGTGGGCGAGTTTAAAAAACAAAACGGCGTCAACGTGGAGCAAAAAGGCAGGGAGCAGGAAATTTTCGATCGCTTGGAGCAAAAGTTCGGCAAGGAAAATGCAAGCGACTTAAACTACCTGTTTACTTCCGTTATGACGTATTCCAAAATGAAACAAACCTTGTTAAACGGCAAGGGGCAAGTGCCTGCGTTTCGTTTGGCGGAAACGGATTTTTCCGCAACAACGGACGTTGCGCTACAAGGGACGGAAGGCGCGTATTCGGAACAAGCGGCAAAAAAATTGTTTCCGAACCATCGCCCGAAGTTTTTTCCTTCCTTTCGCGACGTGTTCGAAAGCGTCAAAAACGGCACGGCGCAGTACGGCGTGTTGCCGATTGAAAATTCCACGGCAGGTTCCGTCAACGAAGTGTACGATTTACTGCGTGCCTACGACGTGTTCGTGTTAAAATCCCTGCGGTTGGAAATTCATCATTGCCTGCTTGCGAAAAAAGGCGTGTCGAAACAGGACGTCAAAAACGTGTATTCGCATCCGCAGGCACTGTACCAGTGCAAGGACTATTTGCGTCAGCACGGGTTCACTCCGTGTGAGGACAAAAACACCGCCCTTGCCTGCAAACGGGTCAGCGAATCCTCGTCGGGGACGGATGCGGCAATCGGCGGCATCGAAAATGCGGCGCGCTACGGGTTGGAAATTTTGGATAGGGAAATTCCGGACGAAAAGCAAAACTACACGCGTTTTATCGTCATCGGTCGGGAGGCAATCGCACCGAAAAACGCCAACAAACTCAGCCTTATGGTAACGTTACCGCACGTGCCGGATTCGCTGTATCGGTTGCTTTCGTTTGTGTCGGCGTTTCGCGTCAACTTGTTAAAATTGGAGTCCCGCCCGATTCCGTCGGAGCCGTTCAACTTCCGGTTTTATCTCGATCTCGAGTGCAACGTTTTTGACGAAAGCACCAAAAAACTACTACAATGCATCGACGCTTACAGTCAAACCGTCACGGTGCTGGGCGCATATACGGAGGATGTCGAATGAAAATCGGAATTGTGGGGCTTGGGCTCATCGGCGGCTCGTTTGCAAAAGCCATTTCGTTCCGCACGAAGCACGAGGTTTACGGTGCGGATTGCAATGCGGAAAGTGTAAAAAAAGCCTTGGCGGACGGTGCGATTTGCGGAATTTTGCAACAACGCACGCTGAAGGATATGGATATGACGATTCTTGCGCTTCCGCCGAAAGCAACGGTGTCGTTTTTTAACGAAAACGCGGCGTTTTTCGGCGATAGCACGGTGTTCGACACGTGCGGCGTCAAGCAGTACGTTTTAAACGGCGTCAAAGCCAAAGCGGCGGAACACAACGTGTGCTTTATCGGCGTGCATCCCATGGCGGGGCGCGAGTATTCCGGCTACGACTATTCGCAGGAAACGTTGTTCGATCGTGCAAGTTTCATTGTGGTGGACGAAAACGTCCCCGAGGCGCGCCTCCTTGCGGTGTGCGCCCTTGCGGAGGAAATCGGTTTTCGGCACGTCGAGCATACAACGGCGGCACGGCACGATCGTGTCATTGCCTACACGTCGCAATTGGCGCACGTTGTGTCCAACGGCTACATTCAAAGCAAAACACTTGCCGAAAAGGATGGGTTTTGTGCCGGCAGTTTTGCGGATATGACGCGCGTTGCCAAAATCGACGCAAAACTTTGGACGGAGTTGTTTTTGCTGAATCGGGAGCCGCTACTCAACGAAATGGAGGAGCTAATGCATAATCTCGAAAAATTAAGGGATGCCGTGCGTGATTCCGATGCCGCCGCCTTGCAAAACATTTTGCAACAGGGGAACGACCGCAAAGTGCAAAGTTTGGAAAAGGAAAAACAGTTTCGCTAACGTCGCGGCGATTTTCCGTAGTCGCACGGAGCCTTTTTCGGAAGGAAAAATCAAAAAAGCAAAATGGTAGGGTTTGCGGAAGCAGTAACCAAGGGAAAGGAAAAACTACGTAATTGAAAAGGAAAACTACGTAATAGGAAAAGCGGAACAAAAAACAAAAATCAAAAAAGCGCAAATCGTTCGGGTTTGCGCTTTTTTTAAGGCGTCCCGTAAAAAAATTGCGGTGGGTGCGTAAAAAAATAATTTTCGCAGTTGTTTTTTCAAAAAAAATATGGTAAACTTTTGAAAAAAAGGAGCCACCATGGGAACATACGACGAAAAGTATTTTAAACCGAATTCCGACATGAAACACAACCGCATCGAGGATTTGATTACGGCGGACGAGCAAATTCTATGGCGCGGGAAACCGAAAAAATCTGCATTTTTGTGGGGGAGCATCTGCAAAATGCTGCCGCTTGCGCTGGTTTGGCTTTTGTTCGACGGTGCGTTTTTAGCAATCATGATTACCAACAACATATTTTCGGAAATGCCGCCGGTGTTTATCGTGGCACTTTGCGTGTTTTTCGCGTTTCATCTGTTGCCGGTGTGGCTTTGGCTGAAAAACGTTTTAACCGCCAACCACGCTCATAAAAATTTGGAGTACGCAGTAACGCAAAAAAGGGTTTTAATTCGTAGCGGCATTATCGGCATCGACGTGCTAAGCATTTATTATGCCGACATCGAAAGCGTCAACCTCAAAGTCGGCATTATCGATCGCATTTTAAAAGTCGGCGATATTTACCTGACGGGCAAAGGCAAAGCGCAAGTGCTGTGGGACATCGAAAATCCTTACGACACGGTGCGGTTTTTGCAGGAAGTCGTCCACGACATGAAAACGGACACGTTTTATCCGAATGCCTATCGACCGGAAGCCAACGAAGGCTACCCGACGAAATACGAAAAAAAATAACGTCCTTTTGCGACACGCACAAAACGCAGTGTAGGGAAAGGGTAAACACGCGTAGCGGCAAAACGCCGCTTTCGGCGTGAAAGCAAGGGTTACAACGTAGGGCGAAGCCAAAAAGGCTTCGCCCTTTGTAAAAGGCAAAAACAAGTCGAAAATTTTTTCAAAAAACCAAAATCAAAAAAGTTCTGAAAATTCTGAAAAAAGGATGCATAAATCAACGAAAAAACAATTGACAACTTTTCGTCGAGGTGTTATGCTATGTAAGCGTTTGAAACGAAATGTTTTTTTTCGGGGGTATAGCTCAGCTGGGAGAGCACCTGCCCTGCAAGCAGGGGGTCATCGGTTCGAACCCGATTACCTCCACCAAAAATTTCCGTAGTACGGGAACTTAAAAACATTTCTTTCACAGGACTGTAGCTCAGCAGGTTAGAGCACCACCCTGATAAGGTGGGGGTCGGTGGTTCGAGTCCACTCAGTCCTACCAAACAAAGTGGGTAAGTGCCCGCTTTTTTTTGTTGCCTGAAAGCCCCACCTTTTCATTGCGGAAGCAATGAGCAAAACGCAGTTTTGCATCAGGGTGACCGTGTAGCCGAGCGGAGCGAACGCCAATTTTTCGGCAGAAAAATTATAAGGCAAAAAATTATTTCGTACCATTTTTCTTGAGTAACAAGGAAAAAGGCATAAAAACATTGCCGTTTCGGGAATTTTTTCCTTGTTACGTAGCATACGATTTTTTAAGGGCAACGCTTTTGTGTTGTTCTTTTCATTTCCGTCCCAAAATTGCGACGTTTTCCTTCCTTTTCCGTTCGCGGTTTTCCTTTTGCTACTTGACGGAACCGCCGCAACGGCATATACTATGTTATATTTTTACAGAGAGGTAAATTTCGTATGAAAAAATTAAACGATTACTTAAAACCAAACACATTAATGGCTTTTGGTGCGCTGTTGTTTATCTATTTTTTAAACTTTTTGTCTTACACCGGCGCAGTGCTCGGCATCGGCATCAGTGCGGTAGTCATCGCCGTGTTTTATTTGACCATCGGCGTTACGTTTGCACTTACGGGCGATCGCATTTCGTTAAAAGCGCAAAAGGTGTACCGCTTGCTTTCGGTGGTGATGTTTGCGATTTTCATGTTCCTTAATTTTGTGCTTACAACCACCATTTGGTCGGGGCGTATGGGTGCAACGGCTTGGACGATTAAAATTGTCAGCATTGCCGTTTCGTTGGCGTTCGCTATTTTTTACGTAGTTGCGCAATGCACCGACGAACCGATGATGCAACGCCTCGCGCGACTTTTGTCTTTCGCGTTTGTGGTATCGTTGGTATTCGATTTGCTGTTTGATGTCACCGGTTCCGGCAAAACGTTGGGTGATATTGACGTGTTGTTGGTGGTCATTTATGGGGTGTACACCTTCTATTTGTTCAATTCGCTCGAAAAAATCGAATGCGACGTGCATTTTGAAGCGGAAGTAAATTCCACGGAGGAAGGTAATTCCACGGACGAAAACTAACGTTTTTGTAACCGTCCTACCAAAAGGGCGAACCGGCAATCAATGGATTCGGATTGCAAAAAATGATTAAAAACTTAAAAAGTAGAGATTTCTTTTGAGGTTTCTACTTTTTTCATTGTTCAAAAACAAATTTTATTCCCCAAACAAACTACATTCCAACTACATTTCAAAATCAATTTCATTTCCAAACAAATTTCAATTCTCAATCAATTTCCATTCCCAAACAATTTCCATCTCCAAACAAAGTTTATTCCCCAAACAAATTCCATCCCCCAAAACAAAGCGAAAGGGAAAGGGGGAATCGGTTGTGACTTCTCTTTTTTATGTTTTACACATTGCCTTACACGTTGTTGCGGTAATATTTGCGTCAAAAAAGAATAAAA
>CAKPPA010000077.1 GCA_934177025.1 uncultured Clostridia bacterium | reverse complement strand
ATTCCCAGCAGTGCGCCGAGCCCTTTTCCTAACCCTTTTTTTTCAGCCATTTTTTAACCCTCTTCCCGTTTTAAAAATTCTTCCGCAATTTTTTGATAAGCGATGGCCCCCGCACAACGCGGCGAATGCAACGCCACCGGCACGCCGTAACTCGGCGCTTCGCACAGTTTGATGTTCCGCGGAATTGCCGTGCCGTACACTTTGTTGGCAAAAAACTTTTTGATTTCCTCCGAAACTTGCCGCGACATAATGGAACGCCCGTCGTACATGGTAAGCACAACGCCGTTAATGTCGATGTTCGGATTCAACCGTTGTTTTACAAGTTTGATGGTGTAAATCAATTGGCTCAACCCTTCGAGCGCGAAAAATTCGCTTTGAATCGGAATCACCACTTTGTCGCATGCCGTCAGGGCATTCAACGTCAACAACCCCAACGACGGCGGACAATCCACCAAAATATAATCGTAAGCACCTTTGAGCGGTTGCAACGCCTGTTTTAACACGTGTTCGCGATCCTCGGCGTTTACCAACTCCACTTCCGCCGCAGCCAAGTCCATGTTGCAGGGGAGAATGTGCATGTTTTTCACCTGCGTTTCGTAAATGACTTCTTTTGCCGTGGCCTGACGGGAAATCAAATCGTAAATGGTTTTTTGCAGTTGATTTTTTTCAATGCCCGTGCCCGTTGTGGAGTTGCCTTGCGGATCCATATCCGCCAAAAGCACTCGTTTCCCTTTTAACGCCAAATAGGCGGCAAGGTTGATAGCGGTTGTCGTTTTGCCGACCCCGCCTTTTTGATTTGAAATTGCAATAATTTTACCCATACGCACCGCTCCGTAAAAGATTATAACACAAAGCCGAAAAAGTTTCAAGACGACAGTGGCGAGGTTCTTTCCTTATTCCTGCCGCGCGGATATTTTTTTGGCGTTTCCTTGATTTTTTTCACTTCGATTATGGTGCGTTTTTGCCCGTCCGACAGTTCCTTGTGCACCACCTGTTCGATTCGACCGCCAAGGATGCGAATTGCCGCTTCGCTTTCCTTGCATTCCTCCGCCGCATCCGCCTTGTACGCCAAAAACGAGCCGCCCACGCGCACCAGCGGCAAGCAGTACTCGCTTAAAGTGTTGAGCCTTGCCACGGCACGTGCCGTAACCACGTCGAACGATTCGCGCAACGTCGTTTTTGCGGCGTCCTCCGCACGCATATGCAGGCATTCGCCGTCCAACTCCAATTCCTGTAACAGCATTTTTAAAAATTCCACGCGTTTGTTGAGGCTGTCCATCAGCGTGAGTTGCAAATCCGGCCGCACGATTTTCAGCACCACCCCGGGAAAGCCCGCGCCGCTCCCCACGTCGCAAAGGGACGCCCCCTGCGGAATGAAATCCTTTCCGAGCAGGCTGTCCTCAAAATGCTTCACGTACACTTCGTTTTTTTCCGTAATTGCCGTCAGATTGAATTTTTTGTTCCATTCCGTCAGCAATTCGTAATACCGTTGAAATTTTTCCTCTACCGTCATGTCAGTTTCCTTTGTGACTCATCAAATACACAATGAGTACGTTAATGTCCGCCGGCGAAACTCCGGAAATGCGGGACGCTTGCCCCAACGTCAGCGGACGAATTTCGTCCAGCTTTTGCCGTGCTTCCAGCCGCAACCCGTCCATGTGCTGATAATCCAAATCCTTCGGCAAAAACTTACTTTCCGTTTTTTTCGCCTGATCGATTTGCATTTGCTGTTTTTGCAAATAGCCTTCGTACTTTACGTCAATTTCCGTTTGTTCCTGCGCTTGCGGCGATGCATCCAAACCGCCGAACGCTTCGTTTAAATCCCTTAACGAAATTTTCGGGCGACGCAACATTTCCTTTAACGTCATGCGGGTTTTCCCAAGCGGTTCGCCTTTTTGCTCGAACAGCGGCGCATACTCCGCCTGCGTTTTGCTCCGTTCCAAGGAGGTTAAAAGTTCCTCCTTTTCCCGCTGTTTTTTTAAAAAGATTTCATAGCGTTCGTCGTCCACCAGCCCAACTTCCCGCCCGAGTTCCGTCAAACGCGTGTCCGCATTGTCCTGCCGCAAAAACAGGCGATACTCCGCGCGCCCCGTCATCATGCGGTACGGTTCCTCCGTGCCTTTTGTCGTAATGTCGTCAATCAGCACGCCGATGTAGGAGTTTTGGCGGGTTAAAATCAACGGTTCCTTGCCGTCCAAAAACCTTACGGCATTGATGCCGGCAACCAAGCCTTGCGCCGCCGCTTCCTCGTAACCGCTGGTGCCGTTAATTTGCCCTGCGGAAAAAATGCCTTCCACCGATTTGTACATCAGCGACGGACTCAACTGCAACGGATCGATGCAATCGTACTCGATGGCATACGCATCCCGCATAATTTCCGCATGCTCCAGCCCCACGACGGAGCGATAAATTTGCAGCTGTACTTCCGCCGGTAGGGAGGTACTTGCGCCTTGCACGTAAAATTCCTTGGTGTTTTTGCCTTCCGGCTCCAAAAACAACTGGTGCCGCTCCTTGTCCTGAAAGCGATACACCTTTGTTTCGATGGACGGGCAGTAGCGTGGCCCGATGCCCGTAATTTCGCCCGTAAACATCGGTGCTTTGCCGAGATTCTCCAAAATAATGCGATGCGTTTCCGGCGTGGTGTACGTTAAGTAACATTTGACGTTTTCGCCAACCGATTCGCCGTTGACAAAAGAAAAAGGGGAAAGAGGCTCGCCGCACTGCACTTCCGTTTTGGTAAAATCGATGCTGTCCGCATGAATGCGTGCCGGCGTACCCGTTTTAAACCGTCGAATCCGAAACCCGAGCCGTTCCAAACTTGCCGTCAATTCGTTGGCAGGCAAAAACCCGTTCGGCCCGCAATTGCGCACGTATTCGCCGGCAATTATGCGTGATTTTAAGTAAACGCCGGTGCAAAGGATGACCGCTTTGGCAAAATAGTCGATTCCTTGTGCCGTTTTTACCGTAAACCCGCCCTTTTCGGGCAAAACTTCCGCTGCTTCCGCCTGCCGCAAGCGTAACCCCGCCGTGTTTTCCAGCGTTTGCTTCATATATTCGTGATAGCGTTGTTTGTCCACCTGTGCGCGCGGGCTGTACACCGCCGGTCCTTTGCCGCGGTTCAGCATGCGCATTTGTAACAGGGCACTGTCGGCGGCTTTGCCCATTTCGCCGCCCAACGCATCGATTTCCTTCACGATTTGCCCTTTTGCCGTGCCGCCGATGGAAGGATTGCATGCCAAAAAAGCGACCGTATCCAAATTCGTCGCCAACAGCAGCGTTTGTTTGCCGAGCCGTGCCGCCGCCAAAGCGGCTTCGCACCCCGCATGCCCCGCACCGATGATTAAAATGTCCGTTTGTTCCGTACGCATGTTATTTTCCTACGCAAAACTTTTCAAATACGCGTGAAATGATTTCCTCGCTTGCCGTTTGTCCCGTAATTTCGCCGAGTGCCGTCCACGCTTCCTTTAAGTACATTGCAACTACGTCCAGCGTGGTGTCCGTGGCACGTGCCAGCACCACGTTTTCGTGTGCGCGCGCCATACATTCCGCATGTCGTAAATTCATTAAAATCAATTCGCCTTCGGAAATTTGCTTTTCCACCGTTAAGCGATAAATTTTTTCCTTCAGTTCGTCGACGTTTTTGCCCGTTTTGGCACTAACGGCAATTTGCCGCTCCGTTACGGACGGCTCTTTTGCCAAAAGGTCGCATTTGTTTAACACAAAAATGCAATTTTTTTGTCCCAACAAGTCCAAAAACAGCTGTTGCTCCGCCGTGACGTTTTCCGTTACGTCCACCACGCACAACACTACGTCCGCCTCGCTTAACGCATCGTAACTTTTTTCGACGCCGAGTTTTTCGATTTCGTCCTCCGTGTCGCGAATGCCCGCCGTGTCGCGAAAATTAAAGCGCGTGTCCTTAAATTCCAACGATTGCTCCACAACGTCCCGCGTGGTGCCGGGTTTGTCCGACACAATGGCGCGATTGCTTTGTAGTAGAGCGTTTAGTAAGGAGGATTTGCCTGCGTTCGGTCGCCCGACAATGGCAACATCCACCCCGCGCGACAACATCCTTCCTTTTTGGATGCTATCCTTCATTTTGCCTGTGGCTTCCTCCACCGGCTCCAATTTTTTGCGAAGATTTTCGAAAACGGTTTCCTCCAAATCCTCCTCCGGATAGTCCAACGCAACTTCGAGTTCCGCCAACGTATCCGTCAACAGATTCCGCCATTTTTCGCATTCCTTGCCAAGGCTGCCGCTCAACAAGCGGTAGCTGCTGCGAATGCCGTTTTTCGTTTCGGAATTGATTAAATCCGCTACGCCTTCGGCATCCGCCAAACTCATTTTTCCGTTTAAAAACGCGCGCTTACTGAATTCGCCCGCTTCCGCAAGGCGACAACCCTGCCGCAAACATTCCTCCAGCACGCCTTCCGCCACGGACACCCCGCCGTGGCATTGAAATTCCACAATATCTTCGCCCGTGTAGGAATGCGGCGACGAAAAGTACACGCACATTGCTCGATCGGTAAAATACTGCGTTTTTAATTTGCCGAGCGTCAGTTTTTCGGGTTGGGTAGGGAAGGGAGTGAACATTTTTTTTGCAATTTCAAACACTCCTTGTCCGCTCATCCGCAAAATGCACACGGCTCCTTTTCCGAACGGCGTCGCCAAAGCGGCAATGGCGGGCCTTGCTTCTGTAGCTTTCATTGTTTGTCCTCTTTGCATTTAAAAAAAGGGGAGAAAATTTTCTCCCGCTTATCTCTTTTTCGACCGGTACACAAAATTTAACTGTTTCCGCGGTTCTTTTTGTTTTTGTTTCGGTACAATGACCACATAGCGATTCGGCGCAACGCCTTCGGACTCCGTTGTAACAAACTCGCTGTCCTGCAAAGTGGCGTGAATCACACGGCGTTCCTGCGGATTCATCGGTTCCAATTTCACCTTACGCCCCGTGCGAATGACTTTGCTTTCCAAGTTTTTCGCTAATTGCTCCAGCGTTTCCTCCCGTTTTTGCCGGTAGTTTTCGGTGTCCACCAAAATACGTTTGTACTTTTGTTTTCCACGATTTGCTACCACTCCGGACAAATACTGCAATGCGTCCAGCACTTCGCCGCGCCGCCCTATGATGCAACCGCTGTCCGTGCCGATCAAATCGATTTTCGCTTCGTCGTCCGTTTCCGTCAGTTCGCTGGTAAAGGTCAACCCCATTTTTTGCAGCAGTTCGTCCAAAAACCGCTGTGCTTTTTCGCCTTCCGTCGGTTTTTTAACCAAACGGACTTTTGCCGATTTCAAAAATCCGCCGCGGCTCAGGATTTCCACTTCCACGTCGTCCCTTTGCAATCCCAATTCCTTGAGTCCGTTTTCAACGGCGATTTCCACCGTTTTTCCGCTTGCTTCCGTTTGTTTCATTTATTTTCTCCTGTAACTGACTTCCTCTTTGT
>CAKPPA010000076.1 GCA_934177025.1 uncultured Clostridia bacterium | reverse complement strand
CACGCAGCCTTTCCCTTTGCAAAAAGTATCTTACTCCCAAATACGTTGCCGCCGTCAGTTCGCTTACCGTAACTGCCGCAACGGCATAGGCAACGCCCCGAAAAACGTCCGGAAGCGCATAGCGCACCAATCCGATGCCGAGCCCCATTTTCACCGCCTGCTCCAACACCTGCGACACCGCCGTCGGGGCCATGTTCATTTTACCTTGAAAGTACCCCCGAAAGGCGGAAATCACGCACACCAGCAAAATGGAAGGGCTAAGCAAACGATAGCCGTCCGCCGCGGCAGGATTCCCCTGCAATCGCGCCAAAGGTCCTGCCGCAACGAACAACATGAAACTCCCCAAGCACCCGAACAGCGTCAAAAACAACAGTGCGGTTCGAAACACCTTAACGGCGTTTTCCCTTTGCCCCAACGAAAGGTTTTCCGCCACGAGTTTGGAAATTGCCACGGGGATGCCCGCGCTCGAAATCGTAAGTAACAACGTGTACATCGGAAACACCAGTTGGTAAATGCCGATGCAGTAACTTCCGAGTAAATTGGTTAAGGGAATGCGGTACACCGCCCCCAAAATTTTTGCCGCCATTCCGCCGAGGCTTAACACAAAAGCCCCTTTTACAAATCCGTTTTGTTGCTTTTCCATGTTATGACTTTTACTCCTACTTTCAAAGTATGTACAAAAGCCGAAAAACAAAACAAAATAAAAAACAGGGAAATCCGCTCCCGCCGTAAACGCAAAAAAAACGCAGGGCTCACGTCCCTGCGTTTAAAATTTGTTAAAAAGATTTTTACTTGTTCGATTCCTTTTGCGTGTAAATCGACGTCGTCGAAATTTGGTATTTGCCGACGTAATCGTTCAACGCTTTGAGGTTTTCCTCGATTCCTTTGTTTTCCAGCAGTTTTTTCATCGTTTCGTTCAACGAAAGGCTGTAAGTGTTGCCTTTGACGGAATCGTAGTAGGTTTTGAAAAACCGATAGCTCGTCGATCCTGCGCCGGTGCCGTACTCGTAGCGGCTGTCGAAATCAAATTCGTCCGCCTTTACAACGCCGGAGTAGTACAAAATGTGAATGCCGTAATCCGTAACGCAAGCAACGTAGCGTTGCGAAGGGTTGTTCGCCAACTTTCTTGCCGCTTCCGAAAAGGCTTTTACGAATTTGTCCTGACTCGAATTCGTTACGTCGTAGGAGTCCTGACTAATGACGTAGTCGTGTGCATTGTTAAACATCCCCGGATCCGTACCGTAAGTGTGAATCAACTTCACAAACGCGTTCAAATCGCCGTCCAGCCCTGCAACTTTTTCCGTCAGGAAATTGCCCGTAACGGTTCCGTCTGCCGCGACGTCGAAAGTATAACCGCTTTCCACCACGCCGGCATCCTCCTCGGAGTAGTTTTTCACTTCGATGCCTTTTGCCAATTGGTTACGGAAACGAACGTAATCCGCCGAATTTTCGCCGAGCAGATTTTTTTGACGATTCAGTTCCGACGTTTGCTCGTCGCTAAACGGAATGAGCAAGTTTTTCACGTAATGGAATTTCCCTTCGAATTGTGCCGGCACGTTGTAAATGAAGGAAGTGCTCGAAAGCCCCGTAACGTCCGAAATAAACAAGTTCGCATCCACGGAATAGCGTTGTTTTGCTTTTGCCACTTCGTTGTTCCAGCGTTCCGTCAAAATTTGTTTCAATTGTGCCGGATTGTCCTGCAGTTCCGCCTTTTTGTAAAGCGACACGGCATAGTTGCTCACCAACCGTTGACGAACGGCACTTTCCACCTGACGCGTCATAAATTCGTCCACCGACAAACCGCGATTCTTTTTAATGTTGCGCGTCAACGATTCCACCGCGGAGTTTTGCGCTTTGACGTAATCGTCCGCCGTGATGTCGGCATCGCTCGGTTTTTCCTTTTCCAAGCGTTCGTTCAGGTTTGCCAAAATTTTCAAAAGAGCGGCATCCTCGTTGTTACGGAAAACGTACTCGTATTTGCCGTCCACCGGTTCCTGATAGTTTTTCAGTTCCTTGTTTACGGCGGCAAGGTCGAACGTAATTTCGTCCTCGGCAAGCGACGTCAACGTGCCTTTTTCCGTCAGGCTCGTGCGCGATTGCGTCGTTTTGCTGCCGATGTTAAAATCTTCCTTCAAATTTTCCAGCGTCAACGAATCCAACGATGCAAAAAAGCTCAACGTGTTTTGTTTTTCCACGTATTCCAAGTACTCGTCCGAAACGTACGTTCCGTAGCGATACTTTTTCGCTTTGTCGCTCGTGTTGATTGCATCGTGCGTTTTCAAGTACTCGTCCAAAATCACGGCTTGTTGCACGAATTGCGGGTACAGCGCATCCCATGCGGCTTGCACGGTCATGCCCTGTTGCACGTAGTAAGGCGCATTGCTTTCGAAGAAATCGATTGCGTCCCCCAACGTAAGCGTAACGTCGCCCGTTTTCACGGTAGCTTGATTGCGATAGCGTTGTTGATTCAACTCAAACAACGAACAACCCGTCATCATAGCGACGCAAAGGATTAATACTAAAATGATGCTGAAAATCTTTTTCGCTTTAGCCATTCTATAGAATTCTCCCGATAAGAAACATTATACCGATTGTTTTATTATACAAGACTTTTTTTAATATTGCAACCGCTTTTTTAAGTAAATTCGCCCCGCCTTCCAAGGAAATTTCCCCGTTTCGCCCGTCGAAAAAGGGAAAGGAAAGGGAAAAGCGCACCGTTGCCGTCCGTTTTTTGCAAAACCGAGGGAAACCGCCACTCCTTCGCCCTTGTTTTGTCGTAGCCCAAACACTTTTTCGCTTTTTGCGTTTTTCCGCCGACGTTGGTTTTTTCCGCTACTCGCCGTCGTTTGAAACTTCTTGTTATGCCGTTCCCTGACGTTGGCTTTTTTTACCCTTCGCTGACATTTCAAACCGCTTATTACGCCGTTCTCCGGCGTTTGCAACCGCTTTTTCCGCAAAGTACCCTTTTTTCGCTGTTTGCCCTTCCTTTGCCGTCGTTTTCCTTGGCGGTAGTTTTTCCTTTTTCAAACCGACGGTTTTTACCGGCACCCCAGTTTAAAATTTACAATGCGCTTCGCCGCTTGTTACGCCGACGGTTGTTTTCCGCCCGACGGACATTGCGTTTGCTTCAAAAATTCGGCCAAACTACGCCATGCACCGCCGAAATCCGTTTTTTTGAGGTCGATGCGTACGGTCGGATCGTGGGAAACATCCAATTTTAGGATGTTTTTTGCTTTCTCCAACGCCGCAAACACTTCCTTGCGACGGAATTTTTCCGGATCGGCATAGCGGAAATACGCCTGATTTCGTTTTAAACAAATTTCCGCCACTCCTGCGCCCTTTGCCAACGCTTTCAGTTGCGCAAGGCGAATGAGGTTGTTCACCTGCCGCGGCAACGGACCGTAAATATCCTCCGTGTCCTTTTTCAGTTCCTCGCCTTCCTTCGGGGTTTCCAACGACGCCGCTTTTTGGTAAAAAATCATGCGCTGCGCTTCGTTTTCGATGTACGTTTCCGGCACGGCGGCATCGAGGTCCACGTCGATTTCCACTTCCGTTTCCTTTGAAACCTTTTCCCCCTTTAATTCCGCAATCGCTTCCTGCAGCAGTTTGGAGTACATGTCGTACCCGACTTTTTCCATATGCCCGTGCTGTTCCTTCCCTAAAACGTTGCCCGCCCCGCGAATTTCGAGGTCCTTCATTGCAATTTGGAAGCCGCTGCCGAGTTCGGTGTAGGTTAAAATGGAATTCAGCCGTTTGAAAGCGGTTTCGCTTAACACTTTGTTTTCGCGATAAATAAAGTAAGCGAATGCCGTGCGATCGCTGCGCCCTACCCTGCCGCGCAACTGGTACAACTGACTCAGCCCAAGCCGATCCGCATCGTACACAACGAGGGTGTTGGCGTTCGGCAAATCGATGCCGTTTTCGATAATGGTCGTACAAATTAAAACGTCGAATTCCCCTTTGGCGAAGCGCAAAACGTTGTTTTCCAGCTCCTCCTCCTTCATTTGCCCGTGTGCGCAAACCACGGAGGCCTCCGGCACGAGGCGGCGAATGCGCGCCGCAAAGGCGAAAAGCGTTTCCACGCGGTTGTACACCACAAACACCTGACCCTGCCGCGAAATTTCACGCAAAATCACGTCCCGAAGCAATGCGTCCGAATCCTCCGACACGAAGGATTCCACCGAAGTGCGGTTTACGGGCGGCGTTTGAATTACGCTGATGTCCCGCATGCCCGTCAACGCCATGTGTAGCGTCCGCGGAATCGGCGTGGCACTGAGCGTCAAACAGTCCACGTTTTTTTTGAGGTCCTTTAACTTTTCCTTTGCTTCCACCCCAAACCGCTGCTCCTCGTCCAAAATCAACAGTCCGAGGTTTTGAAACTGCACGTCCTTACTTAACAGGCGGTGCGTGCCGATTAAAATCGTCGTTTTGCCGTCAGCAACGCGCCGCAAAATTTCCTTTTGTTCCTTAGGGGAGCGGAAGCGATCCAAACACTCCACCTTTACGCCAAACTCCCTAAAGCGTGCCGCAAACGTGCGAAAATGCTGTTCGCACAAAATCGTGGTCGGTGCAAGCACCGCCGTTTGTTTGCCGCTGACTGCCGCTTTAAATGCGGCACGCATTGCCACTTCCGTTTTGCCGAACCCTACGTCCCCGCAAATCAGCCGATCCATAATGGCAGGTTTTTCCATATCCTGCGTCACGTCGCGAATGCAATTCCATTGATCCGGCGTTTCCTCGTAAGGAAAGCTCTGCGCAAACTCCTCGGTTAGGGCATTGTCCTTTTCGTAAACGAAGCCGCGATCCTTTTTGCGCTCGGCGTACAACCGCAACAAATCGAACGCCATTTCCTTCAGGTTACTTTTTACCTTTTCCTTCACCTTGTCGAAATCCGCGCCGCCCAATTTACTGAGTTTCGGGCGTGCTTCGCTGCCGGCGTACTTCGTTAACAAATCCGAGTTTTCCACCGGCACGTAAAGCGTGTCGTCGTTGCGATATTTTACAACGATGTAATCCTTTTCACCGAAACTCCCTTTGATTTTGCGAATGCCTTCGCACAGTCCGATGCCGTGAAAATCGTGCACAACGTAATCGCCGATTTCCGGCGTTAAAAACACCCGATTTTTGCTTTTCGTCAACGCACGCCGCGCGTTTCGTTTTAGCAACACGTCGTCGCTGCCGATCCACACCGTTTTCATGGTGTGGCTGATGTAACCGTTGCGGTACGCACCGATCGCAAAGCGCACTTGCCCCGTCGATTCGCACGCCCCGCCGTTTTCCCGCAATGCGGTGCGAATCCGTTCCGATGCCTCCGCATCCGCCGCAAACACGTTCACCTTGTAGCCGTTTTGCACCCACAAGTGCAAATCCGTACTCAACGTTTTAAAATCCGCCCGATACTGCGGCAACGGCGAACCTTGCAGTTTTACCGCATCCCGCGGCGAAAAAAATCCGCTGTTCATCGCCACGTTTTGGAGCGACATTTGCACAAATTTTCCGAACGAA
>CAKPPA010000075.1 GCA_934177025.1 uncultured Clostridia bacterium | reverse complement strand
GTAGTACATTTCTTTCGGAAACCGTCGGGAAGTCGGTGCTTTTTCCAGCCCGCTGTCATCGACTTTCACCAACTGCACGCTTCCGCGATTGCCCAGCATGCGCCGCGTCGGTTCAATGTGTTCCTCTTGCAGCGAGTTGTGTAGCACAAACACGTGAAATTGTTCCGTCGGATTGCTGCACAGCAAGGAGTAAAGCATAACGTTGAATTTCGGAACGTAATTTTTGTTAATCGTCACAAAAATATTCATTGGGGTTTTGACTTCCGCAATTTTTTTCGTTTGTTCGTTTTGCATTTTCTCTTACCCGTTCATTTTCCTTTGTTTGGTTAGGAAGCGATGCTTTCGTCGTCGTCCTTTACTTGTATGTAGGTGTTGTAATTGTATTTCGGGTGTTCGTCCACCCTTTTTTTCATAGCGTCGTAAATTTCGTTTCGCAGTTTTACGACGGCGGCTTTTTTCGGCAAGGTTTGGTCGGGGTAAAAAGGCCCGTCCACGTACGTTACGACCTTCGGCCGTTTCATCAGCTTCAACTTGCGTTTTTTGTAAACGTTCGTAAAGGTAAAGCAGGGCACGTTGCAATCCACCGCATAGTGAAAGGACTGTGTTCCGAAATCGCGAATATCCGTGTAGTACGGCCAAATGTGCGCTTCGGGGTAAATGGCGATCACGTGTTTTTTCTCAATGAGTTCCGAAATGCTTCCCTTAAAGTTCCGCATTCCTTCAATCGAGGAGGGGATCGGCACTGCGCCGAGCATTTTTACCACGGTTTTCAGCCCTTTAATGGAAACCGCATCCGGATTTGCGATGATATGCGCCCGCTTCGGAAAGGAAATCAGCGACGGATTGTAGGCATCGAGCAAATAGTTCGTGTGGTTTCCGAAAATAAAACAACCTTGCTTTTTTGCTTTTCGCAAAACCCTTCGGTTTTTGTAGCGGTTTAAGTAATGCACCTTCAAAATTACGTAAATCGTCGGCATGGCGATGAAGTACAGTGCTTTTTCGCCAATGCGGTAAAACACGTTGTGATTGATGTATTTGTAGTCGTCAGGTATTTTTACGGTATTGATTTTTGTCGCGGCGAAATCGTCGTTTTTTTCGTCGCGATAGTAGTAGGTTTTTCGCATAAAAACATTACTCCGTTTTGCGTTCGGTAAACATCAGGAACGCTTTTTTGCGGCAATGGTGTCCACAATCATTTGCCGCATTTCGTGCATGCATTCCTCTTGCTCGAAACGCGAAGCATACCCTAAGTAGGCTTTTGCGCGTTCCACTTTTTCGTCGGGGTGTTCAATCCAGTAGTCGATTTTTTTGGCGAGATCCTCCGCGTTGTTGTAGCGGAACAGGTTTTTGTCGTCCAGCGCAAAGGATTTTGTTGCACACCGCGGCGAGTTTGCAATAATCGGCACCAGCCCGCACGAAATCGCTTCCAAGCAAGCAATCGCTTCGATTTCGATTTCTGCCGGATGGCAGTACAAGTCCGAGTAGTTAATGATGTTTATGAGTTCGTCCCTCGTAAAAAACTTCATAATCGGCATCGTGATTTGTTGCTTTTGTGCATATGCCCGCAATTTGTCGGTTTGCGGCCCTTGCCCCGCAAAAATCAATTGAATCGAGTCCTTGTACTTACTCATGGCAACGGCTTTAATCAGGACTTTGTGCGATTTTTCCTTGGAGTAGCGACCGGTAAACAAAATCACGAATTTTGATTTCAATTCCTCCGGTTTTTCCGCTTTTTTGGCAACGAATTCCTTGTTTACGCTGTTCGAAATAACGTAGCCGTTTGTTTTTTTGCGGATGTTGCTTTCAAAAACGTCGCGGATAAATGCGGTAGGGTAATGAATGGCATCCGCATAGCGGTACAGCCCTTTGTAAAACGCTTTGTACGTAATGTGATTGACGGATTTTTTGTTCATCATTCCGATATGCGACGTAAAGTTTTCCGCCTGTGCGTGGAATCCCGCCGTAATCGGCTTGCCGAGTTTTTTTGCGATTTTTGCGGCAGCCTTGCCTAACGCAAACGGAATCATAATGTGCACCGCATCGGCATCCTTAATTGCGTCGTACAAAATTTGTTTGTCCGGCTTCGCTAAGGAAACGTTGTTTTTTTCGACAACTTTATTGAGAAAGGAGCCAAGGTTGTACGTTCCTACCACGTAGTATCCCTCAACTCCGATTTTGGATTGATCGCAGCAAACAATGCGAACGTCATCCCCGCACGATTTTAAGTAGCGCACTAAATTCATGCAGGCAATGGTTGTGCCGTTGTTTTCTTCGCCTAAAACGTCCGCGACAACGGTAATTTTCATAAGTTCCTCCTAAGTTTTGTTAAAATCGGCGAGGTGCTTTCGTTTCCGAAACCGCACCGACCGACATAAATCGCTGTTTTTCGTCGATGACTCTTGCTTTTTTGTAGGCGCACGAAGTCCAAATCTGTTCCGGAAATCGGCGAAACTCCATACAAATTTATTATAATATAAACGCAAGTTTTGCTACGTTCTTTTTTCTTTACATAAGTCCTTCCTCGTGTGAAAAGGATTGTTACGTAAGGCGTCATCGGTGTTTCAAAGGATGCAAGCGTTGCCTTCTCGTAAGGACCGCCTTTTGTAGCGGAAAGGAATCGTTTTGTAAGGCAAGGTGGCGTAAGGCGAAACGAAGGGCATCATCGCAGGGGGATTTGTTTTGTAATTCAAGGGGAAAAACGGCGGACTGTTGAAAATTCCGTCGGTTTGTGTTATAGTACCACTACATTCGTAGGTTTAAACCAAGGAACGAATCGGAGGAACATCGTATGACAACGTTTGCAACCTGCTCCGCGCAGGAATCCGAGCGCAATGCGGCAAAGGAAGTCGAAATTTATCAATCGAAAAAGGAAATCGCAAAACGTTCGGACAGGTGTGTAAAGTACTTCAACGTTTTGGGCGACACGACGCGCCTGCAAATCATCATTCATTTGCTCAAGGAGCCGAATCGCGAAATGTCGGTCGATGCCATTACGCAAGCCGTTTTTTTGTCAAGGCCGGCGGTTTCGCATCACTTAAAAATTTTGAAGGACAACGACGTCCTTGTTTGTAGGGCACAAGCGCAGTACAACTACTACTCCATTAATAAGGATGCCGAAATTTGGCAAAGTTTGTGCGATTTGTTTTCGGAAATCGACGACTTGTTAAAAAAGTTTAAAAGCATCGAGGCGGAGTAGTCCTTTCGTAAAGCGCACCGAAACGGGAAAGAAAAATTCGGTTAAAACAAGGGAAAACCGAAAGTTAAGGTTGTAAATTTTTTTAACTGTGCTAAAATAAAATGCAGTGAGGTAAAAGTATGAAAATTTCGGAAATCAAATACGAACGAATGGATCAGCAGGAGGTAGTTTCCCGCTTAAAAGGCTACGAACAGCGTTTTGTGGAAGCAAAAAGTGCCGCCGAACAAAAGCAGTGTTACGACGAAATGCAAAAGTACATTGAGGACGTCATGACCATGGAGGCCGTAGGCTACATCCGCTTCACGTTGGACACGCGGGACGAATTTTACAGCAAGGAAAAGGATTATTTCGACAGCATTATGCCGATTTTGGGCAATCGTTTGAACGAAATGGGTAAGCGTATGTTGGATTCACCTTACCGTGCGGAATTGGAAAAATTGTATCCGTCCGTGTTTTTTAAAAACTTGGAAATCGATCGAAAATCCATGGATAAATCCGTTGTCCCGATGATGATCGAGGACAACAAAGTAACAACGGAATATACCAAATTGATGAGTAGCGTCAAAGTCAATTTCCGTGGTGAGGAACTGCCTGTTTCCGCATTGCGTAAATACTTTTTTGACGAGGATCGCAGCGTGCGCGAAGGCGCAATGGTGGCACTGGGGAAGGAGTACGAAACCAAAGCGGAAAAAATCGACGACATTTACGACCGCATGGTAAACATTCGCGAAAAAACTGCGGAAACACTCGGGCTAAAGGACTACGTGGAATTGGGGTATTTGCGTATGACGCGTAACTGCTACGATCGCAACGACATTGCAAAATTCCGCGGTTACGTCAAAAAGTACGTTGTTCCGTTGGTTTGCGAATTAAAAGCAAAAGTTGCAAGCGACCTCAACATCGACAAAATGAAACTTTACGACAACGAGGTTTACACAAAAAAGGAACCGAAGCCGCAAGGCACGGTACAGCAAATTTTCGAAAACGGCGTAAAAATGTACGACGAACTGAGCGAGGAAACGGGCAAACTCATTCGCATCATGCTGGATAGCGAGGCGTTTGACGTCATTGCCCGCGAAGGCAAATGGAACGGCGGCTACTGCACGTCCTTGCCGACGTACAAACTTCCGTTTATTTTGGCAAACTTCAACGGTTCTTCCGGCGATATCGACGTGCTGACGCACGAATTCGGGCATGCGCTGGCGTTTTACAACAGTTTCGACATCGACAATCCGGCATTGCGTTCCCCAACGATGGAAACGGCGGAAGTCCATTCGATGAGTATGGAATTTTTCGCCTATCCGTGGATGGAACTGTTTTTCGGCGATTCGGCAAACGACTATCGGTTTGCGCATACCGCAAGTGCCTTAACCTTTTTGCCGTACGGCACGATTGTCGACTATTTTCAGGAAAAAGTGTACGAAAATCCGCAAATGTCCAAATCCGAGCGGTTGGCATTGTGGAAGGAGCTGGAAGCCGAGTTCCGCCCTTATATGGATGCGGAAGGAATTCCGTTCTTCGAGGACGGCAGATTTTGGCAAAAACAAGGGCATATTTTTGAAAATCCTTTTTATTACGTGGATTACTGCTTGGCGCAAGTTACGGCATTCCAATTTTTGGGCTTAATGCGCAAGGATTTTAAAAAAGCCTTTGAAATTTATTTAAAATTCCTCAAACAAGGCGGCACAAAAACTTTCCTCGACTTGCTGCAGTCCGTCGGTTTAAAAAGCCCGTTCGAGGAGGATACGTTCCGCGAGTTAGTGGAAACGGTGCGTAACGAATTGCATCTGTAAGCATTGCCTTGTGCGATGGGTAAGCAAAGCGAAATTCGAAGTGTAGCGTCAAAGCGAAACAGCAAAACAAAAAACTTGTAGCCGCACAGTTGCGGAAAAAACTACAAGCAAAAAGTTACTGCAAAAACGGAAAGTAAAAAACGAAAAACAAAATTAAAAACAAAGAAAAAGCAAAATTAAAAACAAAATAAAAAAATAAGGAAAACAAAAAGGAGCGAAAAACATTTTTCGCTCCTTTTCCGTTTGTAACGGTGTGTTTTGTTTTGCGTAAAAGGGGATTACGCGTTTTGAATCAAACGTTTTACCATTTCCGCACCGTCGTGCAAATCCTGCTCAACGATGTATTCGCCGGTGGTGTGTTCGCCCACAAATCCGCAGGAAAGCACCAACGTCGGCACGCCTTTCAAAGCCAATTCGTTTGCGTCGAATCCGCCGCGGCTCTTGTCGTGTTTCACTTCGATTCCCATGTCGGACATCACTTTTTCCGCTTTCGCAACAATTTCTTTTCCTTTTTCGCCGAAA
>CAKPPA010000074.1 GCA_934177025.1 uncultured Clostridia bacterium | reverse complement strand
CTTATACATACTAGCATACCCCCCAAAAAAAGTAAACTTTTGCGCAAGAATTTTTTACATTTTCTCTCTTTTTTCCCCCTCTTTCGTCCCCTGATTTGCTTTTTTGATTCCTAAAATCATTTGCCATATTCCAAGCCCCGTCAAAAAGACGCCGAAACAGATTTTCAGCACCCGCGGCGAAGCGGATTTCGTAAGATAGGACCCGAATGCGGAAAAAACAACGGCGGGTAAAATAATCCATTCCATTTTTTGCGGTTTTACCAATCCGTTTTTAAAATGCATCAAAAGTGCAAGCACCGCCATCGGCAAAAAACTTAGGAGGTTGATTGCCTGAATCGTTTGTTGACGAATTTCCAAAAAACCGAGGAGCGGAATGAGTAGCGTGCCGCCGCCCATCCCCATGCCCCCGAGAATGCCGGAAAGAAACCCGAACAAAATCAGTAAAAAAATTTCCATAATTTCTCCTTATTAGAATAGCGAAAAAAATTCGGGCTAAAAAAACATGCGGACGCCCGCCGCCATCATCAAAAACGCAAAAATAATTTTGACGGCGTTTGCGTTTAATTTTTTGAGTAGCACCGCACCCAGTAGTCCGCCCGAAACCACGCCGACGGTGGCGTACAGCGTTTTTAACCAATCCACACTGCCGTTTAAAAAATAGACGATTGCGCTTACGAGGCTTAACGGCAAAATTACCCACAGTGCCGTAGCGTGCGCTTCCTTTTGCGGAAGTTTGCCGACGCCCAGTAGCACCGCAACCACTAAAATGCCGCCGCCTCCGCCGATAAAACCGTTGACAAACCCAATGAGTATACCGGAAATCGCCAACCAAACATTTTTTGTTCCTTCGCTCACTGCCTGCTCCTTTTGCCCCGAAAACGGGGGCTTTTTGTCCTTCGATTGCCCTATTTCGGAACCGACGCTTTTTATTTTGCCCAATTCCCTTGTTTTTAGGACGAAAAACCCCGAAATAGTAATTGATTTTTATCTGATTTTGTATTAAAATATCCAAGAATGGGAAATCGCATAGTTTTGCATTCCCAAAATTTTTCAATAGGTGGCAAGAATGAGCAAAAACAAATCGAACACTTACGTGCCTGCTTCCGCGAAAAAAGCGGCGCAAAAAGGCGCATACGTTTCACCGGAAGCAAAAAGCGGACTTCTCCGGAAGAAGAAATGGACCATCAGCATCGTTTCCGTTTTGACGGCAATCGTGCTGACCGCAAGCCTGATTATCGGTCTGTATCAGGCACCTGTTTTGAAAGAAAAGGACAACGATCCGATGAAAGCACCGACGGAATACGGAAGCATTCCGAACGGCAACTTTGACCTCGCGGTGACGGAAAGCGCATTGACGCAGTACCCTTACATCGTGAAGGACTGGAAAGTTTACAACGAAAATAACATTTCGTCCATCGTCGGCATTATCGACACGGACGCACGCTTTGAAAAAGCAAAAAGCGATTTGCAAAAACGCGGCTTGACGCTGACGAACCCTTCGGTTCCGACGACGGGCAAAAAATACTCCGACGAGGAGGACTACACCGATTCCTCCCGCGTGCTGATGCTTGCCAATCCGGAATCCACGTACTCGCAAGTCGTGTCCGGCTCCATTTCCGTCGGAAGCGGACTTTACAAGGAAATTTCCGTTTGGGTGAAAGCAAACGTAACCGAAGGCAACGCTTCGATTCGTTTAAAAAGCAGCTACACCTCCACTGCGGATACGTTGGCGGAAATCGGCTCGATTGCAAACAATAACGAATGGACCGAATACAAGTTTTTTGTGGAAGCAAGCAAAACCGCAAACAAAAGCCTGTACTTGGAAGTGAGCCTCGGCGACCAAGGTTCCTTTGCGAAAGGAACGCTGTTTGTCGACTTTGCACGTTGCAACGACTCCACCAAGGGTGACTACATTGCAGCCGAAAAGCACACGCCGGCACACGTTTCCACCTACACGTTCGATCAGGATCCGACGCATAAGGAAAACCTGTTCCAAGAAGCATGGTTGCCGAGCGGCACAAGTGCCGTTTCCGTAATGTCGCAGGACGATTACGCAACCGCTTACCCGAGCGAAAAACTGCCGTTTTACGACTCGGGCGACAAACTGACCAAAATTTATCACGTGACCAATGCGGACACGAACGTTCAAAACAAAGGTTTCGCGTTTGGGGATATGACCATCGACTCCCCTCTGACGGAATGCTATCGTTTAAGTTTTTGGGTGAAAACCAAGGACACGAAGCAGGACCTCGGCGCATACTTGTACCTTTTGGACAACAACGGCGAAAAATATGCCGCGTTCAGTAACGTTGCCACCAACAAAGAAAACGAAGAATCCACCTACAACGGTTGGGTAGAATACAGCTTTTACATTAAACCGTCCAACACGAGCAGCTACACGTTACACTTGGAAGCATTCCTCGGTAAAAAAATTCCGAACTTTGCAGACCCTGCTACGACGGGCGACTTGTTCCTGACGGATTTCGAATTAACGAAAATTTCGCAAAACGAATACGCAACCGGATCCTCCTCCGCAATTCAAAAACTTGATTTGTCGGAAACGAATTCGGACACGATTTCGAACGGCTCCTTTAACACGACGCTTTCCAACGAAACGGGCTCCTACCCGCTTGCGGCAACGAGTTGGACGGTGCTGTACGGCGGAATGGCTAGCGTGGGCGGAAACAACACGCTGGTGCCGAACACTGCGGCAGACGTTGCAACCGGCATCGTGACGAAGGAAAAACTTGCGCAAAGCAATATTTCGGGACTTGCGGCAACGGACTTCCCGAACTACGGCGGGGACGCAATGTACGCCATTGAAAACAAAACCAAAACGGCAAGCGGCATTCGCTCCGCAACCTTTACGTTGACTGCCGACTCCTACTACCGGATTAGCGTCCTTGTAAAAGTGAAAGGAAGCGCAAAAGCAAACGTTTACCTCGCAATGAACGCTTCGGCAGCACCGACGGAAAACGATGCCGATCACTTGTTGCAAAGCGGAACGATTACTTCCGCCGCACTCGGCAACCGCTACATGACGGTGGATTCCGTGTTCGATTACGGCGACGGTTTTTATCAGTACAACTTCCTAGTGCATACCGGCAAATATGCAAAAACGGCGCACTTGGAATTGTGGAACGGCTCCCGCGACGCAACGGTGGAAACGCTGGATGAAAAAGGTTCGCAAGGCGTTGTGCTGTTTGACGCAGCCAACCTTACTTCCCTGACTTCCTCGGAATACGACGACATGATTGCAAAAGGCTTTACGAAGGAAGAAGTGAAGGAAACCGATGAAAACGGCACCGAAGTTGTGAAGGACATCACACTGACGCCGAAGGCATTGGAAGGCGCAACCGATGCGCAAGCAAACTTTGTAGCGAAAGACCTCAGCAAAAAAGAAGTGATTCCGGAAACGTCGGACGAAGAGGACGACAAAGAGGAAGAAAAACCTGAAACCCCTACCACTCCGGTAGAACCGATTAACTGGTTGTTGCTTTCGGGCGTAGGTATGTTCGCATGTGCGTTGATTGTAATCATTGTGTTCATTACAAAACGCGTGAAAAAACAAAACAAAGTCGAACCACCGAAAAATAATTACAAAAGATGATTTTTAAAAAAGCCGTCCGCTGTTGCGGGCGGTTTTTTTTGTTCCCCTACCGGAAAGCAATTTTCCCGCTTGTAAGAGGGTTACGGCGCGTAAACTTTGAGTCCCTTTTCCGACGTTGCAAAGAGTTCCATGCGACTCCTGACGCCTACAAAAAAACGCATGTTTCCACGCATTTTGCAAGAAAACACGCTCCGTTTTAAATTAGGTATTGACATTTTTTTGACGCTGTGATACGATACTTTTCGTTGGAGACAACACTTCATTTGAATGACCGTATCTAAATAACCTTTAAAAAGTTGTTTATTTATTTTCATTAAGATGGATCAACTTTTAAAGGAGGGTTATACGATGGCCGACAAAACGTTAGTTTGCAAAGACTGCGGTAAAGAATTCATTTTCAGCGAAGGCGAACAGGAATTCTATAAAGAAAAAGGATTCGAAAACGAACCTACCAGATGTCCGGAATGCAGAAGAGCTAGAAAACAACAAAGAGCACAACAAAGAAGTCGTTTTTAATTGTTTTTTGCAAAATCAAAAAAGAGTTACCTAGTGGTAACTCTTTTTTTCTTATCCTTACTTGATATTGTCCTAATTTGTTTTTGTCCTAATTTGCTTTTAACCCTTACTTACTTTTTCTGTTCCCTTGTTGCCGAAGGAAAGGAACGACTCCGAACACGTGCGCTACCGCCCTATCGCCGTCATCGGCTTTGTTTGCTTCCCTTCCTTGTACTTTTTCCACAAACGATTAATTTCCGTTGCCACGACGGCCGGCGTTTTTCCGCACACGGTTACCGCGGCATCGCATTCGCTCGGTTCCGTTTGTTCGGTTTCGAAAAGAGCAACGCGAAAACAATTTTTGCTTAAATAGCGCAAATTCGTTTTGGTGCGCAACTCGCCTTCCGGCAAAAGGAACAGCACCCCCTCGAACTCCGCAAACGCACGGAGCGTTTCGTTGCGGCGTTTTGTGAGATAGCGTTTTCCCGCTTTTTGCAAAATTTCCTCGCTGGTACAGCCCGTTTCCTGCTCCACAAACCGAAAGATGTCAGCATAGCGTAATTCGGCCTTTTTGGCAAGGCGTAACGCCGTATGCTCCCCAAAGCGGTCGTACGGGCATAACAACACAACGTTAGTTTTCATTGAAATTTTCCTTCAAAAAATCGATCCCTTTTTGATAGCTGCGAATGCCTTCGCCCATGAACACCGCTTTTACCACGTCGGCAAAAAGATTTGTTTTACGGGCGATGCGGATAAAGCGGCGGAGGACAATTTCCTTCGCTACACAAGGGAAAACCGCATCGATACGGATGTGGACGTGTTAAAAGTGGGGCATCACGGCGGCAAGGAATCCTCAAACCAACCGTTTTTGGATGCCGTGCTTCCGGAGTATGGCGTCATTAGCGTCGGCATGCCAAACACTTACGGTCATCCTACGGTGGAAACTTTAACGCGCTTAAGCAACATGAACTGCCAAGTGTTCCGCACCGACTTGCACGGCGACATTACGCTCACCGTGGAAAACACGGATTTGGCTTGGTCGTTTGCCAAAAACGCGCCGACCACAGTTACGTTGCCGAACATCACCAATGCATTTGCGTTTTACGCATATGCGGCGTAGGAGGAAAAATGAAAATTTTAATTTTAAACGGTCCAAACCTGCATTTGCTGGGCAAGCGGGATCCGAAATTTTACGGAAAACAAACGCTGGAGGAATTGAATCGGGACTTAAAGGAGTACTGCGACAAAATCGGGGTGGAAAGCGTGTTTTTGCAATCCAACCACGAAGGCACGTTGATCGACGTCCTTTCGCAGGAAAATTTTGACGGATGCGTGTTAAACGCAGGGGCGTTTACGCACTACAGCTATGCCATTCACGACACAATCGAAAGCATTTCAAAGCCCGTGGTGGAAGTGCACCTTTCGGACATCGAGCATCGCGACGATTTTCGGAAGCAACGTGTTTTTGCCGACGTGGTAAAAGCGGTGTTCATGGG
>CAKPPA010000073.1 GCA_934177025.1 uncultured Clostridia bacterium | reverse complement strand
GGTTTGGATGTTTTACGTAAAGTTTCATCGCCCATTTTTAAAATAAATCTTCTTGCCATTTCCTTCCCTCGTTAATTCATATTTTGCGGATTCAGTTCCGTAAACACGGTAACGGATTTGATATGCTTCAAATCGCTGATCCGATAAATTTTTTCCAACAGTGCTTCCTCTTCGTCCGCAAGTTTTAAAACAATTTGATAACGATATTTTTTTTCGATTTTCTTTACCGGTGCTTTCATTTTTTTTAATGAAAGGATCGATTCGTTTCGACTTTTTAATTCCTGCAAAAGCCCGAATTGCTCGTTTAGTACGGCAATGCAATTTTGCTCGTTTTCATCGCTGTACAAAATTCGAATCAAAACGGTAAACGGAGGAAATCCGCTTGCTTCCCTTAGCCCGATTTCTTTACGGTAAAACCCGAGATAATCCTGCTGCGCCGCTAAAAGCAACACGTAATGCTTCGGCACGTAAGTTTGCAAAATCACTTGTCCGGATTTTGTATCGCGCCCGCTGCGACCTGCAACTTGCGTCAATAATTGAAAGGTACGCTCGCCGCTTTTGTAATCTGCATAAAAAAGGCTTTGATCCCCGTCCAAGATGCCTACCAACGTGACGTCCGGAAAGTCGTGCCCTTTTGCGACCATTTGCGTCCCGACCAAAATTTGCGCCTGATGCGTTTCAAAAGCGTTTAAAATTTGAAAATGCGACTCCTTGGAAGACGTCGTGTCGTTGTCCATTCGCAAAATTTTTGTATTCGGAAACAAAGTTTCTAATTCCTTTACAACACGCTCCGTCCCGATTTTTCCGTAACGCAAAATTTCGCTTTTGCAATTCGGGCATTGATGAAGCATGTAGTATTTTTTGCCGCAATAATGGCATTGCAACACGTTTTCCTCCGCATGGAAGGTCAAGCTTACGTCACAGTCCGTACATTTTGCTACGTAACCGCATTTTTGACACATCACAAAGGATGAATAGCCCCGACGATTTAAAAAAAGAATCGCCTGATTGCCTTTTTTCACCGTTTCGCGCAAGGCTTCCGTTAAAGCGCGGGAAAAAAATCCGCGATTACCTGCACGCACTTCCGTTGCCATATCCACAATTTCCACTTTCGGAAGCGGGCGACGGTTAATGCGATTGTTTAATGCCACCAGTGTGATTTCGCCTTTTTGCGAACGATAAAACGTTTCGAGCGACGGCGTTGCACTGCCGAGTACTAACGTAGCGTTGTGGTATGCCCTGCGGAATTCCGCTATTTTCAGCGTGTCGTACCGCGGATTCGATTCACTTTGATAACTCCCGTCGTGCTCCTCGTCCACCACGATAACGCCGACGTTTTTTAACGGCGCAAAAATCGCACTACGCGCACCGATGGCAATGCGCGCTTCCCCGGTTTTTAACCGCATCCATTCGTCGTAACGCTCGCCGGCAGAAAGTCCGCTGTGTAAAATCGCAACGTCCTTTCCGAACCGCGTACGAAAAATTTTTAACATTTTCGGTGTTAAGGAAATTTCCGGTACTAAAAATATCGCCGTTTTTCCTTCGGACACCGTTTTTTGTATTAGACGAATGTAAACTTCCGTTTTTCCGCTGCCCGTAACACCGAACAGCAAGTATTCCCCCGCCGCATGCGAAATTGTTTCCACGGCGGAAACTTGGTCTTTCGTCAGTTCGACATCCTTATTTTCCTCAGCCAACCCTTTGTACGGAATTCGATTTACTTTTTGCATTTCCACGGAAACAAAGCCTTTTGCAATTAATGCGTTTAACGCCGCATTGCCGAATTGCTCCGTAAGAATTTCCGCAAAGGTTTTTCCGTTGTCCCTTAAATAGCCTACTAATTCCCTTTGTTTGTGTGCATTCGGTTTCAACTCGGGAAAAATCATTTCCGCATCCGCCGAAAGTGACACCACCCTTTTCCTTAATTCCTTTACTTTGCCGTTTCGCATTTGCGAAGGAATAAACAAATGTAGGATATCAATCGTTCGTAAATGGTAATGCCGCTTCATAAACTCCGTCAGTTGCAGCATTTCCTCGTTTAAAAGAATAAAACTATCCACCGTTTTTAAAATGCTTTTTAATTTTTCCGGTGGTTGATCGGACGACTCCTTTTCCTTTAACACGTACCCTTCCAACACCCTTTTCCCAAACGGCACCAAAACGCGGCTACCGACCGGAACAGGAACGTCGCTTCGGTAATCAAACACGCGATCCACTTCGGAATTGGAAATATCAACTACAACTTCGTAAATCATAAGAGCGGTTTTATTTCATCCAAAATGACGTCCGCAACGGCGGATTTACTCATTTTGTCATATTTTTTGTTACTACCGTCTTTTCGGAACACGGTAACGATGTTCGTTTCCGTGCCAAAGCCTGCGCCGGACTGCGTCACGTCGTTTGCAACGACGAGATCGGCGTTTTTTGCACGCAATTTTTTTGCGGCGTTTTCCTCCAAATGATCCGTTTCCGCAGCAAAGGCAACCAAAACTCGATTCTCCTTTCGTTTGCCGACTTCTGCCGCAATATCCGGATTTTTTTCGAACTCCAACGTCAATTCCTGTGATTTTATTTTTGTTTCGGAATAATGTTTCGGTTTGTAATCACACGGAGCGGCAGCTTTCACAATGACGTCCGCTTGCGGGAACTCCTCCATAACGGCGCGATACATTTCGTCCGTTGTCGATACGGAACGAATTTTTACCCCCTGCGGAGGAAGCACGCTGTGTTGTCCTAAAATTAAAGTAACTTCCGCTCCCCGCTCCAAGGCACGTTTTGCAATTTCGCAACCCATTTTTCCGCTGGAAAAATTGGTAATCACCCTAACGGCATCCAATTTTTCGTAAGTTGCGCCTGCGGTAATTAAAATCTTTTTTCCTTGGTAATCCCTGTTCGGACAAAGTGTTTTTAACACTTCTTGCACTAAATCTTCCGGTTCCGGCATTCGCCCGACACCTTCGTCACCGCAAGCAAGGAAACCTGTTTGCGCCGATATCACGCCGTAGCCTTCCTGTGTTAAACGCTCCAAATTATGCTGAAAAACGGAATTCGTGTACATTCCGCTGTTCATAGCCGGTGCAAACAACACCGGTGCTTTTGTTGCCATAATCGTCGTTGACAACATGTCGTCGGCAATTCCGTTGGCTACCTTTCCGATGATGTTTGCGGTTGCCGGAGCAATCAAAAACAAATCCGCCTTTTTTGCCAAGGAAATATGCTCGACTTCCCAAGGGGTTTCGCGATGAAACATATCCGTAATGACCGGATGATTGGACAACGTTTCAAACGTAAGCGGGCAAACAAATTGCGTGGCGTGCTCCGTCATAATTACGTGCACTTCCGCATGTAATTTGCGCAAACGGCTGACTAATTCGCAAGATTTGTAAGCGGCGATTCCTCCGCTTACTCCAACCACAATTGTTTTTCCGCTCAACATTTTAATAATTTTCCTTTTCGATGGTAATTTTTCCTTCGTACAATTCCTCCGCCGCGAGGGAGATGGTTTTGACATCGGAAGGGAATTCGCCTTTTTGTTGTTCCACGTTTAGTTCCTTTGCGCGTTTCGAAACAGCACAACACAAAACGTATTTGTTGCCCGCAATTTGCGTCAATTCGTCGATCGGTGGTTTATTTATCATTTTTCGTGTCCTCCATTATTTTCAAAACGTTTTGAACGGCTGTTTCCAAAACGTCGTTCATTACGATATAGTCATATTTGTCGGTGTTGGAAATTTCGAACTGCGCCCTTTGCAAGCGTTTTTCGATGACTTCGTCCGATTCGGTGTTTCGTTCCCGCAATCGATCCCGCAACGATTGTATGTTCGGCGGCATAATGAAAATCAGCACGCAATCCGGTCGGTTTGCTTTGACTTGCAATGCTCCGTTAACGTCGATTTCCAAAATCACGTCCTTGCCTTCGTTCAGCTTTTGCTCGACAGGAAGTTTCGGTGTGCCATAGTAGTTTTCAAAATGCTCCGAATACTCCAAAAACTCCCCACATTTAATCATACTCAAAAATTTGTTTTTGTCAACAAACAGGTAACTCACTCCCGGAATTTCCGTCGCACGCGGTGCCCGCGTCGTTGCGGATATGGAAAGTTCCAATTCCGGTTTGCGCCTTAAAACTTCCTTACAAATCGTGCCTTTGCCCGCTCCGGACGGACCGGAAATGATATATAATTTCCCCTTACTCCAAGTCATCTTTCATATCCTCCGGCGCCGATGAATTCAGGCGCGCCAAAATCGTTTCCGTTTGCAATCCGCTTAACACGACGTGCCCTGTGTCAAGTATAATGAGGGAACGTGTTTTGCGGCCGCAAGCAGCGTCAATTAGTTTATGTAGCTCTTTCGCTTCGCCGAGCAGTCGCTTGCTTGGCAACGTGTCCGGCATCACTACCGCCAACACGCGATCGGAATTAATGACGTTACCGAACCCGATACTGATGTATTTTTGTCCCATAACCTACTCCTACTCGATGTTTTGTGCCTGTTCGCGAATTTTTTCGATTTCGTTTTTCATTTCCAAACCGATTTTTGTCAAAGTGACGTCCGCCGATTTGGAGCAAATGGTGTTGGTTTCCCGATTGAATTCCTGAATCAAAAAGTCTAATTTTCTGCCGATCGGCTCCTCGTCGCACATCGAACGGAATTGTGCGATATGGCTTTTTAACCGAGTAATTTCCTCGTCGATACAGCTTCGATCCGCAAAAAATGCAATCTCTGTCATGAGTCGATTTTCGTCCACCGGAATATCCTTTAAAATTTCACCCACTCGCGTAAGCAATTTTTCACCGTAATCTTTTGCAAGTGTCGGCGCGATTTTTTCGATTTTTTGTAAATTCGCCTCAATCGTTTCCGCTTTTTTCAGTAAATCCGTTTTTAATTTTTCGCCTTCCTTTGCCCGCATTCGATTCAATTCGTCACAAGCGGTTTGCAACGCCTGCGTCAAAAGGGAGCGCATCAGCTCAGGATCCTCCTCCTTTGGCTGAAGTTTTACGATATCCGGCACTTTCATTAGCGCGTTTAGTTGAAAATCATCCTTCAGCGCATACTCCTTTTGCAATCGGCGAGCAGCATCCAGCCACCCTGCCGCCAAGGAAAAATCCACGGAAACTTCCTTAGGTGCGTTTTCCCCGTCGACGTAAGTTAAGTATACGTCCAAATGCCCACGCTGAATTTTTTCGGAAACTACACTACGAATCAAATCTTCGTAAGGAAGAAACAATTTCGGCATTTTGATGTTAAAATCCAAATATCTGTGATTGACGGATTTAATTTCCGCCGTCAAACTTTTTCCTCCGACAAGAGCAACGCCCTTGCCGTATCCCGTCATACTTTTCATTTTTTTCTCCCTGTCATTTTTGTAATTTCTTCGGCACGCACCTCTACGGTTTGAATTCCGTCGGCAGTGTGAAAATTGACACAGTCGCCCGCTGTAATTTCCCCGATTTCCGTCAGGAGAATCCCTTCGTTTTTCATTGCTTGTACAATGTTTGCGTCGTGCGAAACAATCAGCATGCTTCCGCTGGACAAAAGATTATGTTTATCGAGTCCCAGTTGCGTGCAGATTTTATTTGTTACTTCCAAATACGGCAAACGCTCCTCATACAGTTCCGCTCCCGTGTGAGAGGCACTGCACAATTCTTTCAATGCACCCGTAACGCCGCCTTCGGTAATGTCGTGCATGGCACTTACCTCACATTTTTGGCAAATCGCACTTTCCTTCACCACACTGATGCTTTGAATGCAGTTTTTTGCTTCCGCAAATTCACTTT
>CAKPPA010000072.1 GCA_934177025.1 uncultured Clostridia bacterium | reverse complement strand
GTACAACATGACGGAAAAATTGTTTCAGCACCGCAAGCAGGACGGCGAAAAGGAAAATTTGCAATACGTGCGCGATCACTCGGCAATTGTACATTACATCGGCAGGAACAAGCCGTGGAAAAGCAATTACAAAGGGCAATTAAACGTGTTTTACAACGAAACGCTCGCCAAAATGGAAGCCGACGAACAACTTCCGCAGGAAATTAAAGCCGCGTGCCTGCCGAAAAGCCTAGTAGCCGACACGAAAAAATAGGTAAATACAAAAAGCCTTGCCGCAAACGACGAAGCCACGTAAAAGGCTTGCAACACGCCTTTTGGCCAACAAAAAGTTGTGCCGAAACGGCCGGCTACAAACAACGCCAATTCCCTTGCGACCGGCGGAAGTTGTTTTTACGGTGAAACCGAACTTGTTTTGTCGCTTATCCTTAAAAACAACGTAACGGTAAAGTTTTTTAACAGCGAAAACAAACCGCAAACGCAACGTTGTAATTGTCGGTACAAGTAACGGCAAGTTGTTTTTTACAGCGAAAACAAACTCGGCGGAAACGGTTTCGTCGGTACTGCGTGTAACGGCAAGCTGTTTTTTACAGCGAAAACAAATCGCAAACGCAACAAAATCAAAACGCAAAAACGGGTAGGAATTTTTGGTTCCTACCCGTAATTTTTTTCAAAATTAAACCGCACGTTCGTTTTTACGCCTTTCCTTTGCCCTACCGCGTGCGTTTTAGGACTCCGCTATTTGGTTCCACATCCATTCGGCGTACATTCCGTAGCCTTTCGTCGGAGCATTGACGAAGACGTGCGTTACGGCTCCTACCAATTTGCCGTTTTGCACAATGGGGCTACCGCTCATCCCCTGCACGATGCCGCCGGCAACTTTTCGCAGGCGTTCGTCGGTGACGGAAATTACCATGCCTTTGTCCCCCGATGCGGATTGACGCATTGTTTTTACAATGTCGATTTCGTACCAATCCGGCTGATTGCCCGCAACGGTGGTGTAAATTTTAGCGGCACCGACCGTGACTTCCGCTACGCTCGCCAAAGGGAATTTTTCGCCAACCGGAACGGTTCGATGAAAAACGCCGTACACGCCGTACTTGTTGTTTTTTTGCACGTCGCCAAAAGGCTTTTCGGAAGTAAAAACTCCCTGCAATTCCCCCGCTTCGCCTTTCGTCCCCTTTTTGACTCCGAGGATTGTGCAGTCGAAAACGTTGCCGCCGCCGATTCCGACAATTTCGCCCGTTTTCGGATCGGTAATCGGATGCCCCAAACAGGCAAAATGCCTGTTCTCCGTGACAAACGTCAACGTGCCGATGCCGCTACTGTTTTCCTTAGCGGAAATGCCGAGTTTGTATTTGCCCGTTAGTAAATCGAAATGCGGTTCGATTTGATCCGTCCTTGTTTCGCCGTTGTGCAGATACTGAATTGTTATTTTTTTACCGCCGCTTCGGTTTGCAATTTCGCCGAGCGTGCGAACGTTGTTGATTTCCGTCCCGTCCAACGTAATGATTTTATCCCCGATGCCCAGCCCGATTTCCAATGCGGGGCAACGCTTCCCCTCCAAAGAAATAACGTCCACCAGCCCGATGACCGTTACACCGTTGTTTTCCAAAGTGATGCCGATCGGCGTGCCTCCGATAAAAACTTCCGGCAGGTTTTCCGTTTTTTTTACGGGGAAAAACAGCTCCCCGATTTTATCGATGAAATCCGGATGTTCCGTGGAGACGGGCGTGCCGCCGCCACTCACTGCCAACGTCGGCTCCGCCGCCGCTACTTGCGCCGTCGGAAACAACAACGAAATCACTAAAAATACTACCGCTAAAAACCGTTTCAATGCTTTGCTCCTCGTTGAAAAATGCGGATTTACCGCCCCGAAGTTAGCATTCGTAGTTTTTTTGGAAATATACGAAAACGAAACTTTTGTCGTATCGTTGTTTTTGAAAACGTGGCGGTTCGTACCAAAACCCTACCGCTGCCGCCCGTAGACGTTTTTGAAAACACCTTGTTAGCCTACGCAAACCGGCAGTCCTTGTGACAACCCGAAAAAGCCCTTTTCCACGACAAAAAACGAACGTTTTTTCCGTTTTTGTTTTTTAAAATAAAAAAAAGCGGAGAGAACCTCCGCCTTTTTACGAAACCAAAGTTAACTTTTTTTGTCGGTTTTTTGAAGCAGTACCGGTAATTTACAAACAAAAATCAATGCAAACGTAATTGCTACCGAAACACCGCCCTGTACGAACGTTGCAGGCACGTCCGTCAACGAAGCCGCCGCATTGCCGGTCAAAATCCAGCCGGCGAAAAAGTAGCCCAAAACCATCCAGCAGGCAGACAGAATCATACCGACAAGGTTTAATGCATACTTCCCTACTTTGTTTAAGTTGAATTTGCCGAACGCACGGAACAACAAGCCGCACAGCAAGCCCTCCAACCCCTTGATGACAATCGTAAACGGCGCCCACACCGGAGCCACGAACAAATCCGCCAAGCCGCTACCTACCGCACCGGCAATCAATGCCGGAATCGGCCCTAAAAAGTAAGCGCAAAGGAAAATCATGCTGTCGCCGAAATTTACGTACCCCTGCGTTGCGGCAACGGGGATTTGCACCACCATTGTTGCAACCGTAACCAATGCAACGAACATTGCCGTCAAAACGATCGATTTAGTTTTACTTTCCATATGATAACCTCCCGAACTTCCGTTCAGGGTAAAAAAAGATTTCTCTCCCAAATGGACAGAAACCGACAATTTTTTTTGAAGAAAACGTAGCCGCACACCCGCACGGAAAAATCCGTACGGCAAAAAACGGGCTTGTTACCCCGTGTTCCTCAAAACACAATATGTCCAGGTTCTTTCCCATTCGGACTATACCGGCGGTTACGGAATCTCACCGTATCGGCTGTTGGGGCTGTTGGACTCGTCTTTTTAAAAAAGCATTACCACCGATCGGGAATTGAGTTATCCTCTCACCCTACCCAAAGTTCCTTTTGCGGCCATTATAGTACCCTTTTTCGGTTCCGTCAATCATTCCGCAGGCTTTTGAAAAGAAAAAACAAGGAATACGATTTATTCGGGTTTTTGGCGTTCGCGTGGTACTTCGGCCTTGAAAAGAAAAAACAAGGGGGGGCTCAATAGGTTTCGACTTTTTAAAAATTTTGCTATACTTTCAAAAAAACTCCGGAACAAAATCCGAAGGGAGAGACCTTTCGAAAAAGTTCTCTCCCTTTGTTGTTTGTCGGAATGAAATTAAATTATTTCAGTTTGCTCAGTGCGTTTTGTACCGCCAAGATGATACGTGCGCCGGATTGCGTTGCACCTGCGAAAGCGAAAGCTTCGTCAGCAATTTTGTTTTCCGTAGCTTCGTTTTGACCTTTAATGGAAACTGCAACTTTTTTCACGTCTTCCACGGATTTGCCTTCGAATTTTTTCAGGTAATCCGGAGTTGCTGCCAAGCATTTATCGTGTCCCAAAGCCCCTTCCATCGGCGAATTTTCTTTCCAGCTAGACGTAATTTGCGTCCAACCAGTTTCCTTGTCCTCGTAAAGTTTTACTTTCGTGATTTTGCCGTTTGCTACCGTAACGTCCACTTTGCAACCGTAGGTGATAGGCGTTCCGCCGTAGCTGACGTCATACTTGTATTCCCCGGTGACGGTTTCGCTTTTCGTGCAAGCAACCAAACCGAAAGAAAGTACCAGTGCCAAAACTGCAACAACAAGAGCTAATTTTTTCATTCTGTTTCTCCTTCCCAATGATTTTTGTGGGATTGTTAAATGTTTAACATTTCCCTACACTCGATAATATAGCACAATCCTTTTAAAAAGGCAAGTGTTTCCGCAGGGATTCCCGAAAGATTTTTCGCTTTTTGCATCCTTTTTGTTTTTGGTAAATTTGCCGAAAAATTTTACATTTTTTTTGCGTTTTACCTTTTCCCTATGCTGCCTGCCGCAACGCACTTACCAAAATCGTCAATAGGCCGCCGTTACTTTGAGACTCCGTTTTTACCGTTTTGCCGATTACGGCTTCCCTCCAAGCGGTTTTCGACGTTTCGGGTACGCTACAAAAAACAAAAAAGCACTTACGTTCCGAAAACGAAAGTGCTTTCCTACTTTTTACGTCCAACGTTTTTACCGCTTGCCTTTTTTACGAATTTGTTTTGAAAAGGCACTTTGCCGACAAAAAACTATTTTTCCGCCGCGACTTCGGCTTTGTACACAACGCGGTGGCAATTTTCGCATTCCACGTAACCGACACTTTCCAACGTGGAAAGTTGGCCGTTCGGAATTTCCACACGGCAACCGCTGCAACGATTTTCCGCAATTTGCACAAACGGAGGGTAAATGCCCTGTTCCTTTAATTTTTTGAATTTGTCGACAATGCGGGGATCCAGCGTTTGCTCCACTTCGCGCATTTGCGCTTTGATGGAATTCACTTCCGGCAGGCATTCCTTACGCATTTGGTCGAACTGCTCGCGCCAATAGCGGTACTCCTTTTGAATGGTCGGCACTTTTTTACGATAATCGTCAAAGGAGCGGGAGATGTCGGACATTTCTTTCGCGATTGCCGCCAAATTGCGTTCGATCGTGACGACGTTACGGATTAAGTCCGCCAATTTTTTTTGCAGGTAGTTTAATTCCTGCTCGTCCTTGGAGGAATCGACACAGCCTTCGTACTCCTGAATCAATTTCAGTTGCGCTTCGAAGGAATTTTTTGTTTTTGCAAACATATCCGCCAATTCCTCGCTGCGTTTTTCCATTTTATTCAGGTTTTCCTCCGCGTCCTTGAGAGCCAAGCCTAATTGACTGCCCTTTTTCCGCGCTTCCGAAGCGTTCAGTTCCTTTTCAATTTTCCGTATTTGCTTGTCCAGTTCCGTATATTTTTTCAAGTTTTCGTTCATTTTCCAGTCTCCTTTTCAAATTTTCGTATTCCATACGCCGCTCCTGCGCCGACGGGGTGGCAATTTTTTTGAATTTTTCGATTTCCTTTTCCAAAAACTTCCAAAAATCCGCCTCGGGGTGCAACAAATTCGTTCTGCCGAACGTTTGCTCCTCCACCGTCAGGCAATCGCCCGTTTCGCTTTTTTCCGCAACGATGACCGTGTAAAACTTTTTGTCCCACAGCGTGAAATCCGACGTGATGCGATAGTTGCGACAAAGGAATTGCCGCACGTCGACACAATTTCGCATCGGTTGCAGTAACAGCCGCTGCGGCAAAAAGGGTGCGCGCTCCAAAATTCCGATGATTTCAAGCCCGCCCATGCCGGCTATGACTGCCGCATCCGCAAAATTGACGCCTTCCAAGCCGTTGCAAAGCACAAATTCCGCATTGGTTAGCCCTTCCTTTCGGCAAAGCGTTTCCGCTTTTTTTAAGCTACTTGCGCTGACATCCGTAAAAATCACTTTTTCCGCAATGCCGTTTTTTAAGTAATTTGCGCCGACGTAGCCGTGGTCGCAACCGACGTCCGCCAAAATGCGGCACTTCGGGAGCACCCCGCTTAGGACGTTTAAACGTTTGGTCATTAATCGAGGAAATCCTTTAATTTTTTGCTTTTGGACGGATGACGCAATTTGCGAAGTGCTTTTGCTTCGATTTGCCGAATCCGTTCACGCGTGACGTTAAATTCCTTGCCGACTTCCTCCAACGTGCGCGGGCGGCCGTCGTCGATGCCGTAGCGCAAGCGCAGCACCATTTCCTCACGCGGCGTTTATTTGTGAAGCACGCCGATTAACTGTTCGCGCAGCATGGTGTAAGCAGCAACGTCCGACGGAGCGGTGGCGTTGTC
>CAKPPA010000071.1 GCA_934177025.1 uncultured Clostridia bacterium | reverse complement strand
ATCCTCAAACAGTTTTTCGCAATCCTTCATGCGATGAACGCGTGAGGCGTTTTGACGAATTTTGGTTAACAAATCCGAAATAATCCAATCGTCCGCTTCCAGCGTGCGCATCCAATCCGGCAGTTCGATGCGGAGATTTTGTGCGGGGAATTCGTCCAGAATTTCCTTTAACACGGTTTCGGCATCCTGCTTGGTCATTGCTTTGACGTTCATCGGAAGCACTTTGACGCCGTACTTTTCCTCCAAGGCGGCGGCAAGTTGTGTGACGGATTCCGCCTGAGGGTGCGTTGTGTTTAGCACAAGGATAAACGGTTTTCCGCATTGCTTTAATTCCTTGACCACGCGCTCCTCCGCAGGGACGTAGTTTGCCCGCGGAAACTCCGTAATCGTGCCGTCGTTGGTGACGACGACCGCTATGGTGGAGTGCTCGCTCACAACTTTTGCGGTGCCGAATTCCGCCGCCTCCTTAAACGGCATTTCCTCCGCAGACCACGGCGTTTTTACCATGCGCGGTTTGCCGTCTTCGGATTCCGCAACGCCGTCGATTAAGTAGCCGACGCAATCGATGAGACGAACGTTTGCCCGCAGGCGATCGCCGATTGTGACGGGAACGGCTTCGTTCGGAACGAATTTCGGCTGTGTTGTCATAATCGCCGTGCCGTCCGCCGATTGCGGCAACTCATCCACCGCGCGCCTTTTTGCGTTTGCGTCCGAAAGGAGCGGTAGCACTAACGACTCCATAAAATTTGCCACAAACGTCGATTTGCCGGTTCGCACCGGCCCGACCACTCCGATATATATGTCCCCGCCCGTCCGTTGGGAAATATCCTTGTAAATATCAAACGTTTCCATTTTGCCCTCCTATTGACTACTTCAATATATGAATAGCCAAAATCGGTTAGAACTCCGCCTTTTGCGTTTGCTGAAAAAATCGAGATTTTTATTTCAAAAGAAAAACCACCCAAACATACCAACGTGCGGCAAGTCAACCGACGGCGCAAGAAGAAAGACGAAAATAAAAAGAGGGATAGTTTTTAAAACAGAAAGAACCCGACGAGATTAAAACACAACGAATAGGAAAAGGCCGGCGTAAAAAAAGCGGCGTTTCGATTTGAAACGCCGCTTTCATTGCCTTTTATTGCCTTTTGTTCCCTTTGTCACCTTTTATTGACTTTTGTTCCCTTACGGAAAAACATTTACTTTTTGTGAAAATACTTTACGATACCCGTCGGGTTTTCCTTTCCTTGCACTAGTCGCTTGATGTTTTGCCGATGCGCAAAAATTCCCAACAGGCAAATGACGCATACGCATGCCAAAATGCCCCATTGCGCGGTAAGGCAGCAGTACACGACGTAGTACACCAATTCCGACGTAAACAAACACAATGCCAGCAAGGACATTTTGTCCGTGATGAGTAAAATGCAAATTCCGATGCCCAACACGGCAAGCGTGTACCACGGGTTAAGAATCAGCATGGAGGACAGCGTGCAAGCAACGCCTTTGCCGCCCTTAAATTTTAAGAGAACGGGAAAAACGTGTCCCACGACACAACATGCCGCACCGAGATAGCCCGCAAAAATGCCGACTTGCTCCCCATACAACGCCGTAAACAAAAGTAATCCGCTTACCGTTGCCACGATGCCCTTCATCATGTCCAAACACAGGGTGGCGACACCCGTTTTTAAACCAAACGTGCGAAGCATGTTGGTTGTGCCGGGGTTGCCGCTGCCTTCCTTGCGGATGTCCCGATGTTTGATACGCTTAGAAATAATGACTGCAAAATTGATATTTGCCAAAAAATAACACAGTAAGCCGAACAGGGCCGCCTGCCACCAAAAATCCGTCATAGGCCCTCCTTAATTATCGTTTTTTGTGCGCACCAACACTTTAATCGGCGTTCCGTCCAGCGAAAACGCTTTGCGAATGCTGTTTTCCAAATACCGCCGATAGGAAAAGTGCATTAAATTTTCATCGTTGACAAACACGACGAACGTCGGCGGACAAGTGTGCGGTTGCGTGCAGTACTTGATTTTTAGCCTTTTTCCGTTTTTGGACGGCGGCTCCACCGTTGCTACGGCATCGAAAATGACGTCGTTTAACACACCCGTCGTAATGCGAACGTTGCTTTTTTCGTAAACGTAATCGACATATTCCATCAGTTTGTTGACGCGAAGTTTCGTTTTTGCCGAAACGGTAAGCGATTTGTAATAGTCCATAAACGCCAAGTCCGTTTTCAGCACTTTGCGAAACCGCTCGATCGTAAACGTGTCCTTTTCGATGACGTCCCACTTGTTTAACGCAATGACGGAAGGCTTGCCTTGTTCGTGCACGAAGCCCGCAATTTTTACGTCCTGCTCGGAAAGTTCCTCCGAGGCATCGAACACCACGATGCAGACGTCCGCCGTGCGAATGGCGTTTAGGCTGCGAATGACGCTGTACGCCTCGACGGTGTCGCCATCGATACTGCGCTTGCGCCGCATGCCGGCGGTATCCACCAGCACGTACTTTTTGCCGTTCCACTCGAACGCTGTGTCGACGGCATCCCGCGTGGTGCCGGCAATATCGCTGACGATACTGCGGTCGTACCCTAAAATGCAGTTGACGAGCGAGGATTTGCCTGCGTTCGGTTTGCCTACCACCGCAATGCGAATCGGTTTTTCACTTTCGGATTCTTCCGCCGTTTCCTTTGGAAAATAGCGAATGACTTCATCCAAAAGGTCGCCGATGCCTTGCATATGCTCCGCCGAAATCGGGTACGGTTCCCCCATACCCAAGGCGTAAAACTCCGAAATATCCATAGAAAGGAAATTGTCGATTTTGTTTACGACGAGAAGCGTCGGTTTTTTGGATTTACGCAAAAAGGACAGAACGTCGTAATCCTCCGACGTGAGGCCTTCCTTGCCGTCCACAAAAAACAAAATGACGTCCGCTAAATCCACGGCGATTTCCGCCTGCAAGCGAATGTGCTCCATCAAAACGTCGTCCGATTTCCATTGCATGCCGCCGGTGTCCACCATGGTGAATTTGCGATCCAACCATTCCGCATCGGCATAAATGCGATCCCTTGTTACCCCGGGAAGATCCGAAACGATGGAGATCCTTTGTCCGCTTACTTTATTGAAAAACGTCGATTTGCCGACATTTGGTTTTCCGACCAATGCGACCAACGGTTTTACATTCATTTTCTCACCTCAAATAACTTTTCCGCCAAATCAAAACCGTCCGTTTCCGTTACAACGATTTTTCGATTCAGTTTTTGCGACAGTTCTGCCACGGACATGTTGTCCAACAAAACGTCGTCAAATTCCCGCAACATACATTTCGGAAGCAGCACGGTTTGTTTTAAAGCCAAATTCGAACATTGTTTGACGATGTCCTTACCCGTCAGTAAGCCTGCTACGGTAATGCTTTTGCCGAAAAATTCGTTTTCCACCGCTACGACTTCCGCATCCAACGCCGGAAAACGCTCCTTGGCTTGCCGAATCCGCTCGTTTAAAAATTGTGCGGCGGAAGTACCGGTAATCAACGTGAAACTATCCTTTTTCGGTTGCAATGCGTCCGTCAACGCTTCGGTAAACTCCTCGGAAAACTTTGCTGCCATGCCGACGCCGTTTTCCAACTGCGAAAAATCGCCGTACCGCTCCGCCTCCGGAAAAGGTAGTTCGGCTTTGATATAAAACTCGTCGCTACAGGAAACAAAACAATCGCCGCATTGCTCGAATGCCTGTTTTGCAAAGGCATCCACCCGACGAATGACGTCGCGCGCGTCCGCCTTTTGCACGGGTTGTAGCGGCGTAAGCGATTGGCGATGCCCCGTTAACCCCACGGGCACCACCGCTACGGACAACACCGACGGATAAAACGCATACAAGTCCTTTAGCGTTTGCTCCAAAACTTCGCCGTCGTTCCACCCAGGGCATAGTACGATTTGCGTGTGCATCCGAATGCCGGCATCCGCAAGGCGTTTGACGTCCGCTAAAAACGGGTTCGGGTAATTGTAGCCGAGCATTTTGCGCCGCACTGCGTCGTCCGTTGCGTGAACGGAAAGGTAAAGCGGCGAAAACTTTTTTTCGATAATCCTTGTAAAATCCTTTTCCGAAAGATTGGTTAACGTGACGTAATTGCCCGAAACGAAGGATAAACGCCAATCGTCGTCGCGGACGTAAAGGGATTTGCGCATGCCTTTCGGCAACTGATGCACAAAACAAAACACGCAGTTGTTTCGACACCAGCGCGGCGTTAAATAGCATTCCTCCGCAAATTCCAACCCGAACGGGCGATCCCCTTTGTGCACCGTGACGGTGACGGGGGGATTTTTGTCCAACGTTAAACGGATTTTTGAAAAAGCCTCCTCGTAGGTAACGTCCAGAACGTCCGCCATTTCCTTGCCGTTGATGGCAAGGATGACGTCCCCTTCCGAAATTTTGCCTTGAAAAGGCGAATCCTCATCAATCCTCGTTACTTTCAGTTTCATGTTACTCCGTTTAAAAAAAGCCCGAGATCAAACTCGGGCAATCGCTTGATTTATTTCGAAATCGTCGGCGGATTCGGAAGCGTTTTTCCGTTCGTATCGACCGTGACGCTGATTATTTTCATCACAACAGACGGGATACTGATGGACTTGTTGTCCTCCGTTTTGCGACTTACCGAAGTCAACGCCAACACGTCGCTTAGGAACCAATCGTAAAAACCGTTAACGGACTCGAATTCCGTCCAATCGCTTTGCTCCGGCAAGCGACTTTTTGCGGAAGAACTTTTTAACAAGCCGAAAATCGCATAGTTGCCGTTGCGGGAAGTTGCGCCGTTGAGCGAAACGTAAAATTCCGTCGAAGCGGAATCGAATTGACCTGTACCCGCATTCCGATTCATACACAGAGATCCGACTTGATTGACCAGATCCTTTGCGCCCGTCCAGCCGTTTGCCTCGAATTCCCCTTTAATTGTGTAATTAATTTTCTTTTCTTCCTGCACGTTGACGAATTGCGACGAATTCGCTTCGCTTTGACGATACTTGCCGCCACCGATGTACTGCATTGCCGTCGTGTAGCCGTTGCCCAAGCCCGAAGAAGAATCCAAAATCAAACCGTCGTAAAATTTGTCGTTTGCGAGTTTGACAAAATTCAAAACCGAAATCGGCGCTTTGTCGTAAAATAATTCGAAATTCAACGTGACTTGTTTTTGCACGCCGTTGTCATCCGTATAGTCCAATTGAATCGCTGCCGTCGGATTTGGAATCGATGCGTCCGGACGAAGGAACCCCGCCTGACAACCGACCAATGCAAACAACAAAACCAGCGAAACGCAGCATAGCAAGACTTTTTTCATTCCACACCTCTAATTAAAGTTCGTAATCACAGGAAACCGATTTTACCATAATGCTGTGCATAAATTCCTTGACGGGAACGTGCACCGGATGATTGGCGTACTCCGCAAGATCCTGAAACGAATCGAACGTGCATACCAAACACAAATCGCAACTGCGTGCACTGTGCATTTGATCGATTCCGACTTCCACGTCCTTTAAAATTTCCGCTTTGCCCTTCATGGAAAGCAACTTTTGTTTTGCTTGCTCCTTTAAAGCGGGAGAATCGTCCTTCAGCCACCACATTACGATATGTTTTACCACTTTGGCGTTTCCTCCTTAGACGGACTTATTATAAACTAATTTCGCTTTCCTTGCAAGTATTCTTTTAGGGAAATACTGAGGTTGTGCCGTAACCCGTAACTTTTTTCGCGCGAACGGACGCTACTCCCGACGATTCCCCTACTTCCGTAAAAAAACAAACGGCGAAACTCCGTCTGTTTTCCTTTTCCTTTTTCAC
>CAKPPA010000070.1 GCA_934177025.1 uncultured Clostridia bacterium | reverse complement strand
GCGTTGTGCAAAAACAAACACCGACGGCAGATAGCGTGCGGCGGAATTTTGCCTTTCGTTTTAGGGCAAACCCGAATTTTTTATCAAAGCAACAGATTGCGAACACTGCGGAAAAGGACAACAAAAAGCCGGCATCGAACAGATACAACGGTTTAAAAATTAAAATCAACAACGCCGCAAAACAAACGGAGGAAAGCATATCCTTTTCCGCCCCGATCAGCGCGGCAAGCAAGGAAACTGCCGTCATAACGACCGCACGCACGACGGAAGGCGAAAAATCGCAAAAATATGCGTAAACAAACGTTGCAAGTAGCGTTGCCGAAAAACTGACTTTGCGGTTAACGCGGAGTCGTTGCAACACGTTGCCGACGGCCGCCGCCACAAACCCGACGTGAAGCCCGCTTACCGCAAATAAATGGAACATGCCTCCGCGACGGAACACGTCCTTTGTGACGTCGTTCATTTCCGACTTATCGCCAAACAAAAGCGCGTAAACGACACCTGCACTTTTGGAATCCATGCGATGAAACAACGTTTGCTTGACGTACATTCGCACCCGTTCCGCTAAAACGGGAGTCCCCTCCCTGTGGGCAACAAGCTCCTGCCACTTTTCCATTTGGTAAAGCCTACCCGTGCGGTAAGGATAGGTGTCCACACCGTTACGAAACAAGTTCGGTTTTTCCAGCACGCAACGCACTTCCACGTAGTCGCCGACGTGAAAACAATTTTCCACAAATCCGTAAGCGTAGTGAAAATAGACGACGTTGCCGTCGAGTTTTTTGCCGCCGTTTACTTCCACGCAATTGCGCATCGTAAAGCGCAGGTATTCGTCGGTTTTGACCAAATCGTCCGTAACGTAGCCGCCGATGACGATTTCCCGATTGGCAAACGTTTCGTTCGTCGCTTGCGCATACGCAAAATAAAAGCCGCCGCAACCTAGGACGAACACAGCCAAACATACGATAAAACGTTTAAACCATGCGCGCTTTTTTAACCAAAGGCTCACCCCGAGGAACGTTGCCAAAACGCAAGCCCATCCCCACAAAACATGGCGCAGGCTGCCGTACCCGAACAAAATTCCGCCCGCAAAACAGAGGAAAAACAGCCCTGTGTAACGTAAATTTACAACCCGTTTTTCCATGCTTTTATTTCAACCAAAAGTTTTTCATCATTTCCCGTAACGTATTGCCCCACAACTTTTTCCATTCGTATTTTGTTCATTATAGCATAAATCTCAAAAGGAATCCGTCGGCAAACGAAAAATTAAAACAAATTCCTTGTCGATGCCTCAAAAAACAGATGTCAACGCATCGCAGGCGTCCTGAAAGGATTGGGCTAAAAATTTTTACACGTCGTAAGATTGGGGATTCGGGGAAGTTTTCGGAAGTTTTACAAAAAAAAGTTCGGCACAAAGCCGAACTCCTGTTGTAAAACGTTAGTTTTAACGGTTGTCCTTTTTTAGGACGTAATTTTTCATCCGATTGCGAAAATTGATTTTTTCATTCCTTTTCGGGACGTTGTTTTTCCTTAAAAAACGTTCGTTTTCCTTTTCGGGACGTTACTTCCTGCCGCCCATACGGAAAAATAAACTTTTTAAACGCAAATGCAACACTACGTAAACGATGACCAGCAGCAACGTTACCGCACTGCAGGAAAGCAGCACGATTTTTACCCACGCTTGGCGCACAAACGCATACGTAATGCCGAAAGCGACCGACAGTCCCAAAAAACAACAACCTAAAATCATCAGCGTGAGCAATGGTTTCAGTTTTTTGCGTAGCACGGCAGATTGCTCCTCCGTAAAATAGTAGTCCTCCATTCCTTGCGGAATTTCGTCCACACTGCCCTCGATTACTTCCTGCGTTTCCAAAATTTCCAGTTCCGTTACGTTACTCGATTCTTTTTTCATACTGTTTTCTCCATATCAAAACGAATCGGCAACAATTCGTTCCATGATTTCATTATATAATCATTTTAAGTTTTCCTCATAAAACTCCGAAAATGCCTGCAAACAGACCGCACAAGGGACGCAATAGTCGGTAATTTCGCCTTTGCCCCCTACAATCGCAATACTCCGAAACGTTTGCGCACCTTCGGAAACGGCTTTCACCAATGCCGCCCTTTCGGCACAAATCGTGGCGGAATAGGAACGGTTTTCGACGTTACAACCCGTGAAAATTCTGCCGTCCGTCGCCTCGAGTGCCGCACCGACACGAAAGGCAGAATACGGCGCATACGCCTGCTCCCTTGCTTGCAATGCCAAACGTATTAATTCCTTTTGCTTTTGTTCCATGCTACCTCCGTTCGGTCGCACATTTTTTTAGAATCCAAAAAACGTGCGCTTTTTTTCCTTTTCCTGTCCCCTTACATTACCGAAAAACCGTTAAACAGCATAAGTTTCATTCACCTTATTCCTTTGTTACCGTTTTTCGCTGTGGTATGATTTTGCTTTTTTTCGAAAAAACCTACTGAAATTCCCTTCGATTGACAAAATTCCTTTCCCGACAAAAGTAGCTTTGCCCTTACACGGAAAACGTTATTTTTTGGAAAGGCAAACCAACGTTTCGACGTGTTTGGTTTGCGGGAACATGTCGTAAGGTTGCAGGTACGTGATTTCGTAGGCGTCGGACAGAATTTTGACGTCGCGGGCAAGCGTTGCGCTGTCGCAAGAAATGTAAACGATTTGCCCGATTTGCGATTGACACAAAAACTGTGCCGTTTCCGGATGCAAGCCTTTCCGCGGAGGGTCCACAATCAAAACGCCGTTTCCCGCTTTTTCCTTTAACAGTCGCGGTAATTCCGTTTTGACGTCCCCACAGAGATTCGTCCAGCGGGTAAGCCCGTTTTTGCGTTTTAAAATTTCCGCATCCTTCACGGCTTCCGGCACGATTTCGATGCCGTACAAGTCGTAATCCCCGTACATAAGTGCAGATAACACCCCGCCGCCGGAAAATGCGTCGACGACAAAATCCGCTTCCTGTAAGCGCAGTAAGTCCTTGGCTTTTTGATAAATTTTGTTTTTGATTTCGTCGTTGACCTGATAAAATCCGTCCGGATGCATTTCGTAACGAATGCCGAATTCCTCCCGCTCGATTGCGGCGATTCCCTTGCGCCAAACGGATTTTTCGCCCAAAATCACGTTGTCCCGACGGCGATTTTCGTTGAGATACAGCCCGATACGGTCAAAACGGGAACGCAATGCCGCCCAAAGTTCGTCCTCGTAAGGAACGGCACTTGCATTGATTACAAGCGTTACCACGATTTGCCCTGCCGCGGCGCGCACCACCAAATGCCGCAAAATTCCGGATTGTGTTTTTTCGGAATAAACGGGCACCTGATACCGATTTGCCCACGTTGTGACGCACTCGATTAAATCCTTTGCCCAACCTTCCTGCAACGGGCAATCCTTTAAGGACACGAGTTCGTGCGAATCCGTTCGGTAAAAGCCGCAAACAGTGCGCTTGCCTACCTTGCCGAAAGGCATTTGCAGTTTGTTGCGGTAGCCGTAATCCTTTTCCCCCGTTATGACGGGCGGAACGTCGACGTTTAAGCCTGCGATTTTTGCAAAGTTTTTTTCCACCAATGCGCGCTTAAACTCCGCTTGCAAAGTGCGGTCGGCATGCTGCAACACGCAACCGCCGCATTTACCGAATTTCGGGCAAACGGGCGTAACACGATGCTTGGAAGGAATCAGCACTTTTTGCAAGTCCGCATAGGCCACCGTCCCTTTGACGTGGCGAATTTTGACACGCACCGTTTCCCCCGGCAAAGCATATGGGACGAAACAAACGGTTTCGTCCTTTTTTCCTACGCCTTCGGCATTGCTGCCGAACGAATCGATGCGTAATTCGATTTCCTCATTCACTTTCATGCTTTTTCCCCGTAGCGGCACAGCGCGCACGTAGTTACTCCTTTTGTTCGTTTTTTTGTCACGTTACTACGGCTCGAAACGTTTACTTACGTACCTGCCCCGAACCGACAACGATATACTTCGTTGTAAACAATGCTTTGAGTCCCATTGGGCCGCGTGCATGCAGTTTTTGCGTACTGATGCCGATTTCCGCACCCAAACCGAATTCGAATCCGTCCGAAAACCGAATGGACGCATTCCAATAGACGCAAGCGGAATCCACGCTTTGCAAAAACAATTGTGCCGCACTTTCGTTTTCCGTCAAAATCGCTTCGGAATGCTTTGTGGAGTATTTTGCGATATGCGCAAGTGCTTCCTCCTCGCTTTCAACGGATTTTACGGCAAGAATTAAAGCGTTGTACTCCGTTTGCCAATCCTCCTCCGTGGCCGGCAAAAATTCCGGCACGACGGAACGGCAAAACTCGTCCGCACGGCATTCCACGCCGTCCTCCTTCATTTTGCGGTACAATTCCGGCAAAAACTTATCCGCAATTGCCGTATGCACCAACACCGTTTCCACCGCGTTGCAGGCGGACGGTTTTTGTATTTTTGCGTTTTCCACAATTTGAACGGCTTTTTTTACGTCGGCATCCCGATCCACGTAAATATGGCAGTTGCCGGCACCCGTTTCGATGACGGGAACCGCTGCTTGACTGACTACGCTGCGAATCAGCCCTGCGCCGCCGCGCGGAATCAACAAATCGAGATACTCCGTCATCCGCATTAACTCGGTAGCAATTTCCCGATCCGTGTTGTCGAGCACCTGCACGCAGTTTTCGCTGAGCCCGTTTTGGCGCAACGCCTGACGGAACTGCTCGGCAATGGCCAAATTCGACGCCAACGCCTCCTTTCCGCCGCGTAGCAATGCCACGTTGCCCGATTTTAAGCAAAGCGCGGCGGCATCCGCCGTGACGTTCGGACGGGATTCGAAAATGATGCCGATAACGCCCAGCGGCACGGAAATTTTGCGAATTTCCAGCCCGTCCTGCCCGTAAAACACGCTTTCCGTTTTGCCGACGTCGTCCGCAAGTTCCGCAACTTCGCGGATGCCTTTTACCATTTGTTCAAACCGTGCATCGTTTAGTACCAAACGATCGACAAAGGATGCGGCAAGTCCGTTGTTTTGCGCTTCCGCCACGTCGCGGCGGTTCGCTTCGTCGATGGTTTCGCGATTTTTTTCCAGTAAATCTGCCGCGTCGTACAACACTTTTTTTCGTGTTTGCGCCGAACAGGATTGTAGTCCCAAAACGGAATCCTTCGCGCGCTTGCCGTAACCTAAAATGTATTCTTTTGCCGTCATACCCTTTCTCCTTCAAAAAACGTGCCGACGTCCTTCCCTTCCAAAACGTCGTACAACACCGACGGATTTTCGCCGTTGGCAATGACGGCGGAAATGCCGCGTTGCGCGCAAATGCGTGCGGCGTGCACCTTTGTTAAAATTCCGCCCGTGCCGAGTTTGCCCGTTTCCGAAGAAAGCCCTTCCTCGATTTTTTCGCTTAAGTCCTTGACCGTGGCAATGCGAATTGCGTCGTCGAAACGTTTCGGGTCCTTGTTGTACAGCCCGTCGATGTCCGTTAGCAAAATGAGTAAATCCGCATCGATTAACTGCGATACCAAGCCGGACAGGTGATCGTTGTCGCCGAATTTAATTTCATCGACCGAAATCGAATCGTTTTCGTTCACAATCGGAACGACGCCGAAATCCAACAACTGCTCGAAGGTGTTTTGCGCGTTTTCCTTCATCACAGGCTTGTCCAACACGTCCTTTGTGAGCAGTAATTGCCCCGCTACGCAACCGTATTCCGTAAAAATTTTGTTGTAAATTTCCATCAGCAACGATTGACCTACCGCCGCGGCTGCCTGCCTGCCGCAAATGTCGTCGGGTTTTTTCGGAAGTTTTAAGCGTTCCACGCCG
>CAKPPA010000069.1 GCA_934177025.1 uncultured Clostridia bacterium | reverse complement strand
CTCACGGTACTATACTCTATCGGTCACTAGGTCGTATTTAGCCTTAGGAGATGGTCCTCCTGTCTTCCCACCGGATTTCTCGTGTCCTGTGGTACTCCGGATCCCCGCCCGGTACGCTTCGGTTTCGTCTACGAGACTGTTACTCTCTTCGGTCTACCTTTCCATGTAGTTCTACTACCGTCCGTACTCTTTTGCGGGTCCTTACCCTCGCCATATCTCTACGGCAAGTTTGGGCTCCTTCCCTTTCGCTCACCACTACTTAGGAAATCGTTGTCTTACTTTCTTTTCCTCCGGGTACTAAGATGTTTCAGTTCCCCGGGTTCCCCTCATTACACTATGAATTCGTGTAATGATCCTGCAACTTCCTTGCAGGGAGTTCCCTCATTCGGATATCTACGGATCAGCTCATTTGCAGCTCCCCGTAGCTTTTCGCAGCTTATCACGTCCTTCTTCGGCGCCTAGTGCCAAGGCATCCACCTATACGCTCTTTGTAGCTTGATCGTATACTCTCTTTAGATCCTTGTTAATTTTTTCTTTACTCAGCTTAATTGCATTGTAAATTTTGCATATTAACACTATTCGATATTTGATATCTTCTAGTCTTTCTTTTTACTCTAACTTTGTTAGTCTATGCAGTTGTCAATGTGCTTTCGTACCCCGCTTCAGCGGGTGCCGCCTCTCGACAGCCTTCATATATTACCACTCCTCCTCCCTTTATGTCAACTACTTTTTTATAGATTTTTTCGACATTTTTGCGTTTTTCTCTTTTTCATTTCACGGGAGAAACAAAACCCATCGGGGATACTTCCTTTTCGTCAAAAGTTTTTTCGCCTCCCTTCTCCTATTAATATAGGAAAGCGTTTTTCCTTTTGCTTTTTCCTTCCTTTTGGTTGTTTTTCGTAACTCTTTTCCTTTGTGTTTTCTTTTTACTTTTTTTCTTTCTCCTTCCCTTTCCGTTTTTTTCTTCTTTCCCTTTTAATCCCCTTTCTCTCTTTTTCCTTTTTTCGTTTACTCTTTTCTCTCTTTTGCTCTATTCTTTTTTCTCGTTTCCCCTTCCCTTTCCGTTTTTTCTCTTACTACTTTTCTTCTTTTTCTTTTTCCCCCGTCCTTTTCGTTTTTCTCTTTTTCCGTTTCCTTTCTTTCCCTATGTTTTCGTCCCTTTCTGCTCCCTTTGCTTTTTGTGTTTTTCACGTGTTTTATCTTTTTTCAACACCGAAAATTCACGGATTATTTTCCTTTAAAATCGCCCTCCTCCGTTGACGCAAGGGTGGGAATTTGGTACAATAAAGAAAAAGTCAAAAAGGAGTTTTTTATGTCTATTTTCGGAATCAACGACAGAAACGTGAAATTAACGAGAGAAGACCTCGGCAGCGCATTGGGTGAAACGTTGCAACCGCTTTGCAACGATATGTTTTTCTTTACCGTGAAACACATCGGAAATATGAAGGACGTTCGCGCGGAATGGGTTTACGACGAATTTTTCGGCGCGTGGAATTTGGTTATCGGCAAAAAAGATCACAGCTTGTACACCGTGTTCGGTCAGGCAGATGGGTTTGTGTGCCATTTCTTCTACCACAACGTAATGGAAGCGCAAAAAGCCGGCCACGAAGCATGGATTAAAGTAACGGACGAAGCATCGCTGAAAACGGCGGAAGCCGCAATCGAGTACGTTTGCCGCGACTAATGCGTTCCTTTTTCCGTCGATGCACGGCGGAACACCGAAAAAACCGATTTTTTGAAACGAACATCGACAAAATTTTGTTTTTGGCAGTCGCAACAATGCGGCTGCTTTTTTCTTTCCCCCTACCTCACAATTTGACGGCGGAAAAAAAGTGTATTACACTAAAACAATGAAAACCCTTTACCTCATTGCCGACGGAGCGCAGGATGCCGCAACGGAAATGCCGACGTCCTTTTCCCGTGCACGCACTCCGCATTACGACGCACTCGCCCGCATCGGCGAACAATTTGAGTTTTGCACCGTGCCCGACGGAATGGAAGTAAATTCCGACGTGGCTTTTTTGAAAATCCTCGGAATAGATCCGAAAAAATACTACACGGGGCGGGCACCTTTGGAAGCGGCGGGCTGCGGCATTCCTCTAAAAAAGGAAGAGTTTGCCCTGCGGCTGAATTTTGTTTTTACGCAAAACGATGTTTTGCAGGATTTCGGCATAATTTTTAGCGAAGCGGAAAAGGCGGAAATTTTTGCGGAGTTAAACAAAACGCTGCCCGCATCGTGGCGGCTTTTCCCCGAACACGGCTACCGCAATCTGCTCCTTGTGCCGAACACGATTTCCCTACCGCAACTTCCTGCGCCGCAAAATTATTCGGGAAAAACCGTTTCCGACTGTTTTCCGCAACACCCCCTCACGGATTGGATGCGTTGTGCCAACCGCGTGTTAAAAAACGCTCCCGTCAACCTACGGCGCAAGCAACGGGGCTTGCCGCAAGGCAACGGCGTTTGGCTGTGGGGCGGCGGAAGTTTGCCGAATTTACCGAATTTTTACGAACGCACGCACCGCACCGGTGCCGTTGTTACCGCCGTTGACGTCGTAAAAGGCATTGCCCGCCTTTGCGGCATGGACGTTTTTACCGACGCTTCCTTTACGGGCGACTTAAACACGAATTTTACAAAAAAGGCGGAATTTGCCCTGCAAGCACTTTCCTCGCACGACGTAGTGCTGCTTCACGTCGAAGCACCGGACGAATGCAGTCATCGCTTGGATCGGGCAGGAAAAATTGCCGCAATCGAAAAAATCGACACCATGCTGGGGGATTTGTGGCAAGGCGTTCTGCCGGACACCGAAATTTTTGTTTTGGCAGATCACCGCACCGGTGTTGAAAGCGGCAAGCACGAGCGCGGCCCCGTTACCGTGCTAAAATGCGTCAAGCATCCCTGACACCTTGATTCCGCCCATTTTCGAAAAACGCACCGCATTTTGCGCAAAAAAGTAGTTTTCATTTTGCACACGGCGTGCCGAACGAAGCAAAAAAACAAAAATAACCCCTGCAAGGCAATTGCCTTGCAGGGGGTTTTCAACGTTTCGTTTTTACAATGATTTTTTACGTCATTTTTGCAACAAGTCGTTACGAATTTCCCGTTTCCGTGGAACGAATTTTTACAAGTTTTCCCTTATTTTTCCTTTTTGCCTTTCCTTTTTCCTTCGTTTTAGCAATCCGTCAAAAATTCCTGTCGCAAACCGTTTCAAAACCCTCTGTTTGAACCCTGATTCCTGCCGTTACTTCAAAATTTTTTCCAACGCACCAAGGAGTCGCTGATTTTCCGTTGTGTTTTTTAACCCCATGCGGAAATAGCGCATTCCGTCCGCATCCGCCAATCCGTAAAAATTACTGCAATCGCGCACGCACATGCCGTAGGCTTGCAGTTGTTCGTTTAAATCCGTCCTTGCACGGAACAGAAAAAAATTGGCGTCCGAAGGAAAGGTTTTTACGCCGAGTTTTTTTAACTCCGTTTGCACCCGCTCCCGCTCGGCGCGAACAAACTCTACCGTTTTTGGCAAGTATTCCGCATCCTTTAATGCACAAACACCCAACTTTTGCGCCACGACGGACACGTTCCACGCTTGCAAAAAAGCGTTAAGGCTTGCCGCAACGGTTTTTTCGCAAATCAAATAGCCGAGCCTAGCCCCTGCCAAGGCATAATTTTTGGTAAATGCACTTAGGCAAACGACGTGCGGAAACGCATCGAAATCCTTTGCGCGGTAAGGCGCATTCGGCACAAAATCCAAAAAGCAAAAATCCAAAAACAAAAAAATTCCTTTTTGTTCGCAGGCTTCCGCCAACCGAAACAACGCTTCCTTCGGCAGTAGTCGCCCCGTCGGATTGTTCGGCGAACATAAAAAAATCGCATCCACCCCCGTATCCGCCGCAGTCCACGGGTTTTCCCACAAAAATTCGTTTGAGCAAAGCACCCGCCGAATTTCGCAGTCGTAGGCTTTTGCCGCTTCGGCGTATTCCGAAAACGTCGGCTCGAACACCAGCACTTTTTTGCCGCATAGACTTGCGGCGAATGCATAAATCAATTCTGCCGCGCCGTTGCCGAACAGCAGTGCTTTTTCCGTTTGTTCCTTTTGCTTTACCGCTTGCGTCAAATCCGTGCAATACGGATCCGGATAGTATGCCAAGCCTTGCCACAGGTTCGCCCAAATTTTTTCGCATTCCTCCGGAGGGCCGAACGGATTTAAATTTACGGAAAAATCAAGTTCGACTTTCGGGTTGCCGCCGTGCGGGTTTTTTCCGATAATCACATCGCACCTCCCAAAATCAGTAGCCAAATGCCGCTAAACACCCCCAACGCAAGGAGTGCCGTTACCGTCATCAGATTGCACGCTTTGCGCACGTCCGAAATCGCCACGGGGCGCAAATCGTCCCCCAAAAAGGGTTTTTCCGTCAGTTTTCCGCCGTAGTATGCATTGCCGCCCAGCCTGATTTTTAACGCACCGGCGCAAACGGATTCCGTAAAGGCGGAATTCGGGCTTTTGTGCTTGTAGCGGTCGCGGAAAAAAATTCGCACCGCGCCGCTAAAGCTGCAGCCGCAAAGCAAGGATGCCAAAATCATAAACAATGCGGAAAGCCGTGCCGGCAAAAAATTGAACACGTCATCCGCGCGTGCGGCAAATTTGCCGAAATAAAAATATGTTTCATTGCGGTAGCCGAGCATCGAATCCATGGTGTTTACCCCCTTGTACAGCATGCCCAAAGCGGCTCCGCCCAAAAACATGTAAAACAGTGGAGCAACAACGCCGTCGGAAGTGTTTTCCGCTACCGTTTCCACCGTGGCACGAACGACGCCGTCGACGTCCAACCGATCGGTGTCCCTGCCGACAATGTAGGAAACCTTTTGCCGTGCCAAAGGTAAATCCCCCTGCCGCAACGGCCGCACCACCGCCATACTTTCCTTACGAAGCGAAGTTGTGGCAAGTTCCGTCCAGCAAAGGAGAGCCGAAACAACCACGTAGGCATAGGGGGAAAGTAGGTAAGCCCCGATTAGGAGCAGTGCCGGAACGCCAAAACACGTCAACATTACCGTAATGCTCAGTAGCATTCCGCACAAAAATTCCCCTTTCGGTGTGTTGCAGTGCTTTCGTAAAGCACGTTCCAACGCCGTAATCTCCTTGCCGATGAGCCTCACCGGATGATAAATCCATTTGGGATCCCCTAACAGCAAATCCAAAACGAAGCCAATCAAAACGGAAAGCAACGTCCATTGCAAAAATTCTACCACAGTTTTTGAATACTCCTTAGTTGCGTCCCCGTCCACTCGCAAACGTAGCCGCAAGCGTTTGTGCATTGGTAATCGAAATATCCTTTTCCTTCGTCGCCCAATTCCGACAAAATCGCCATAATCGTGCCGCCGTGGACAACAAATGCAACAACGTCCTTTTCCGAACAGCGTTGCACCGCATCCAAAAACCCTCGCACGCAGCGATCCGCAAACTGACGGCGGCTTTCCCCGTTCGGGAAGGGCAGCGTCGCATCGGATGCAATCCATTGCTGATAGCGTTCGTCCTGTTGCAATTCGATGTAATTTTTGCCTTTAAAATCCCCAAAATCGCATTCGGACAAATCCGCAACGACTTCCTGCTTAAGCGCAGGATAAATCAATTTTGCGGTGGATTGCGTGCGCTTTAACGGCGACACGAACAGCCGCGTTGCCGCCGGATAAACGTGTGTAATGCGCTCCGTCGGCAAAATGTCCTCGTCGCCGTCCCCAACGTAGCGTTGCTCCAAATTGCCTTGTGTTTTTAAATGACGTATCAAAACGACTTTCATTTCAATTCCTCCGCCAAGCCGCAGTAAATGCGCACGACTTTTTCGGCGGATGCGCAAATATCGCACATCAACCGCCCTACCGTTTCGCGGTAAATTCGCTCCTCGCGTTCCGCAGGGACAATGC